>JBFIMP010000082.1:0-10142 GCA_041611635.1 Christiangramia sp. | reverse complement strand
TACCGGAGATCTTAATAATGATGGGCTGGAGGATATTTTTATAGGAAATTCCCGGGGGGTTAGGTCTGAGGTTTATCTACAAACCGCTACAGGTCTTGAAAAGACAGATTTTCCTTTTCTGGAGGAAACTACTAAGGCCGAAATTCGTGGAGTGGAGATCGCCGATTTTAATAATGATGGGAAAGATGATCTGTTTTTTGTTACCGGAGGTGGTGAGTTCAACGGAAAATTCGATGTACTAAAGGATAGTTACTGGACTCAGATAGATGGTAACTGGAAGAAGATTGAACTTCCTGAGTATTATTCAGACGCTGCGGTGGTTGTTTCTGCAGATATGGATAAGGATGGTGATATGGATATATTTGTTGGAGGTCGGGCTATTGCAGGTGATTTTGGTAAAATTCCTGAATCATTTTTACTGGAGAATATCGGTGGAAAATTTCAGTTGGTTACCAATCAAGAGATCAAAAAAGCCGGTATGATTACCGATGCAATCTGGAGTGATATAAACGGAGATGAATTTCCAGAACTAATACTGGTAGGAGAGTGGATGGCCCCAAAGATCTTTAAAAATAATAAGGGTAAACTGAAACTCTTGAATGATAAAAGCTTAGATCAATTATCGGGACTGTGGCAGAGTATCGAGGCCTTTGATATCGATGGAGACGGGGATCTTGATTATCTTCTGGGGAACTGGGGCTTGAATTCAAAATTTAAAGCATCGGCGAAGGCACCCTTGAGAATGTATTATGGCGATATAGATGAAAATGGAAATTCAGAGACCATCCTCGCCCATAATTTAAACGGTGAATATTTTACTTTTGCCGGCCTGGATGAGCTTACCGGGCAAATGAACTTTTTAAAGAAAAAATTCCCGAATTATAAGGAGTTTGCAGGAAAAAATATCGAAGATATTTTTGGGGAAACTCTGGCTAAAATGGCTATTAGAGAGATCAAAACAGCAGAGTCTGGCTTTTTGAGAAATGATGATGGAAAATTGATTTTCATTCCTTTTAACAAAAATTTACAATTTGCGCCTATAAATACTATATTAGTGCTTGAGAACGAGAATCGAGCTGTTGAAATGGCGATACTTGCAGGAAATTATTTTGGTGTAACGCCTTATCATGGAGCCTTTGGCGCTTTCCCCGGGGCAGTTATAAACTCTAGCGGGAAAATAGTTACAGATAATTCCGGAATAGATTTTACTGGTAAACCTGTTAACAGACTTATTGAAATAAAAATTAACAATTTAAAATACGTGATCGGGTTCTTGAACGATTCAGAACCGATCATCTATAAATACCAGAATCCTAAATGAAATTTTTGAAGTATACATTTATTCTTGCTTTATCCTTTTTAAGTTTTATTTCCTGTAAAAAGGATGATCCAATTGTGGTCTCCACTGAAGATTATCATGCGGCAGTCGATAAATTAACAGAAGTACAGGTACATGATATATTTTCACCCCCGGTAGCGAGCAGGATTTACGCCTACTCTAATATCGCGGCCTATGAGGCCTTACTGGCTGGCAAAACAGAATATAGTAGTTTGGCAGGACAAGTGAATGAACTTACCCCAATACCAGCTCCTAGAGATACAACTGGATTAAATCCAAGAATCTCTTCTATCGTTGCTTTTTATGAAGTAGGGAAGAGCCTTATCTTTTCTGAAGAAAGCATCGAGACATTCAGGGATAGTATCTATAAGAACTGGGAAAGTAAGAATCCTGAGAGTTTCAGAAAATCTAAAGAATATGGACTGCAGGTCGCAGAACATATCAAAAACTGGATGAAAAATGATAATTATGCCGAGACCCGAACCATGCCGAAGTTTTCTTTATATACCGATGACGAAAGCAGATGGCAGCCTACACCTCCTTCCTATATGGATGGGATCGAACCTCACTGGATGAGAATAAGACCTTTTGTGATCGATTCTGCAGCCCAGTTTAAACCTGCTCCTCCACCGGAGTTTTCAATGAATCCTGACTCTAAATTCTACCAGGAGTTGATGGAAGTGTATGAGGTTAAAAAGGAAATGGATGAAATTGGAGATATTGATGAAAATGAGAAACTCGAAATTGCCAAGTTCTGGGATTGTAATCCTTATGTTTCTACTCAGAAGGGTCATTTGATGTTCGCAACTAAAAAGATCACTCCTGGTGGACACTGGATTGGTATCACCAAAATCGCCTGTAGAAAATCGAACTCAGATTTTGATAAAACGGTTTATGCTTATACAAGGACCTCTATAGCCATGGCAGATGCTTTTATAAGTTGTTGGGATGAGAAATATAGAAGCAGCCTGGTTAGACCAGAAACGCTTATTAATAAATATATAGATGAGAATTGGGCACCGGTACTTCAAACTCCTCCGTTTCCTGAATATACAAGCGGGCATTCTGTGGTTTCTGGTGCGGCCTCGGTAGTACTTACAGATATTTTTGGAGATAACTTTTCTTTTGAGGATGATACCGAGGTAAATTACGGTTTGCCAGTAAGAAAATTTGAATCTTTTAATGAAGCTTCCAGGGAAGCGGCAAATAGCCGGCTATTTGGTGGAATACATTACCGCGCGGCTATTGAAGTTGGTTTAAAGCAAGGGCGTGAACTAGGCGCTTTCGTGGTGGATAATTTAAAATTAAAAAGAGATAACCAAAGCCTGGTTTCCAATTGATCATGAAGAAAGTTTTAATCGTTGTACTGGCGCTTTGTGTCGCCGGTCTTTGCTGGTATCTGTTTTTTAAAAAATATGATTATCAATTCCAAACAACAGCCAGGTTTGGACCCGGGGTTGTTTCTTATGAACTTTCTGAGTGGAAAACCTTTGATGCTAACGGAAGTTCAAAAGAAATAGAGATAGTAGATAGAAGTGACTTTAACTCCCTTACCCAACGAATAAAATTAGACAGCACCAACTCATTAGAATTTAAATGGGAGCTGGAAAAGATCAATGATAGTGCAACTGCAATCACTCTAAACGTACTTTCCCAGAAAAACAAATTAGCTAATCGTATAGATATCGTGAATCCTTTTCAGGAAAGTGCATATATCGATACCATCAAGCAGCAGGTACTTTCTTTTAAAAGAGCATTAATAGACCATCAGAATCAATATAAAATAACTCCTGAAAAGGCTATCGTAGAAACTCCCGAAATGGAATGCATCTGTAGTACTTCCAGGAATATTCCTCTTACCGGCAAAGCCTTAGAAATGATGAGTACTATTTCATTATTGGAAAATTACGTACTTCAGAATAAAATCGATCTTGATGGCTTTCCATTTTTGAAGATAAACAAATGGGATCGTGATAAAGATCTCATAGATTTTGATTTTTGTTTTCCGGTAGAAGATATAAGCAATTTGGAAGAAACCAGTAAAATCAGTCTGAAGAAATATCCTTCCAAAAAAGCGCTAAAGCTTATATTTAATGGTAATTATCGTCTTTCACATGTTAGCTGGTTCGATCTGATCTATATGGCTCAAGATCGAGGAATCGAAATAGAGGAAGCGCCTCTGGAAATTTACCATGACAATCCAAAAATTGATAGCGATCATTTGAAGTGGATAGCAGAAATTTACCTGCCTGTTGCTGAATAATTTTTTGACCGGCCAGGAATCGCCAGCCTTAATTTTTGTGGAAGCATTTTAATATTTATCTCGGTTTTCTTACCTATATACTCACCATCAATCTGAAAACATACTGGTTTCCTACAGGTGATCTTTGCTTCTTTTGCAGGAATGATTTCCACAAAATCTGGATCAAGATGAGTTTCGTTTCTAAGCGTTTTAAGTATTTCCCCGAGACTTAATTTTTTAAAAATCAGAATCTCGAAAACTCCGTCATTTGGGACACCATTTGGGTTTACATTTGCACCTGTCCCATATTTTTTAACATTGGCGAAACCTAATAATACCGCTTTTGCCTCCTGGAAAAAATCTTCGGTCTCGATAAGAAAATCGAAAGGATATTCACTTTGTATTAGAGTAGGGATGGACTGTAATAAGTAACCAATTTTCCCCCTGAAAGAAGATTTTTCATAATTTCTAATGAGTTCTGCGTTTACACCAAGGTCACTCATATGAAGGCAGATGATATTATTCAAACAAAGCAGGTCAATGTCTAAATAATTTTCGCCAAGGGCAACCTCGATCTGGGAGTCCAGTTCTTCTGGCAGGTCAAAATTAACTGCAAGGCCGTTCGCAGATCCAGAGGGAATGATTCCAAGAGTGAGGTTGTAATCTTTGATGGCCTCAGCGACAAGATTAATCGTGCCATCGCCCCCAGCTACCAAAACCCGGTCTATATCGTGCTGCTCTACCTCTGATATAATTTTATCCTTATCATTTTTCCCGGTAGTTATGTATAAATGATAACCAGCCTCAATTTGTTCTAAGTGGTCGTGAACCCTGGAGATGATTTTTGCTTTGTCTATGTTCCCCGCGATTGGATTTACAATCAATAAAACTTCCTTAAAATTCATTCTGTAACCTTTATGAAACGCCTAAAATTAAGTATTTTGGATTGAAGGAATTTTAAAAAAAGGCCAATATTTTGAAACTAGACCTTAAGCTGTATCGAGGATATGTGAATGATGAAGAGCTCATTGTTTTCGGGCATTTATTTGAATCCTGGGCTCCAGATAAATTCAGTATCGAAAAGAAAGGGATTAAGCATGCGCACGCTATCCTGCATAAATTCAGAATTAAGCCGCTGGAGAATTTTAAGGTCAGGCTCAGGTTTAAAGACCTGGATGTAACTACGAAGACCCAAAAGGATGGCTATTTTAGATTCACCATTCCTTATGATACTCCGCTTGAACCAGGCTGGCATGAGTATGAAGTGACCTGCAAGATGTATGAATTTGGGATGATAGAAAAGGGGGAGCTTTTAAAACCATATCCAAGTAAACTTGCAATAATATCAGATATAGATGATACTTTCCTAATATCACATAGTAATAGCATATTTAAAAAGCTCTACGTGATGCTTTCCAAAAACATTAATAAAAGAAAGGTTTTTGATGATGTTGTGAAACACTATACGCGCCTTAGTCAGGCAGGGCAGAACAGTAAAGAGGCAACCAATTCATTTTTCTATGTTTCCAGTAGCGAATGGAATTTATATGATTTTATTGAAGAGTTCGCCAGTATGCACGATTTGCCTAAGGCGGTGATAAAACTGAAGAAGATCAAGACCGGGTTGCGTGATTTTGTGAGTACGGGCAGGGGGAATCACGATCATAAATTTATTAAGATCAAGGATATTATTTCATTTTATCCAAAACTAAAATATGTGCTTCTGGGTGATGATTCCCAGCATGATCCTTATTTATATGAAAGAATCTGTAAAACCTTTCCTATGAACATTAAAGCAGTTTACATCAGGCAAACCACCAGTAAGCAAAATGGAAAGGTACAGAAAATACTTTCCAACCTGGAAACAATGAACGTAAGCACCTGTTATTTCAGGGATAGTGAAAAGGCAATACATCACTCAGAGAGGGAGAAGATCATATAAAAAAAGCCCCGCGTTAACAGGGCTTTTATTTTATGGGTTTTTTTGAATTAGTCAGTTATCTCAAAAGTTTTGGTTTCCTTGAATACTGGCAACTCCAGGGCTTCCATTTCTGCACGATATTCTGGCCACTCGTCATTGAAGAATTTATTAGTGACTTTTAAGGCGTCCTTTAGCTCTTCACGCGCATGCTGAATCAATGTCTTTTCAGTTTGAGTAAGTCCATCCTGTCGGCTTCCTA
Organism: Christiangramia sp.; assembly: GCA_041611635.1. Lineage (GTDB taxonomy): Bacteria > Bacteroidota > Bacteroidia > Flavobacteriales > Flavobacteriaceae > Christiangramia. The sequence goes on along the minus strand of JBFIMP010000082.1, from coordinate 4,381 downwards.
CATACCAGTTGGCATTGCCTATGCGTTCCATTACGGTTTGCTCATTATTTCTTACAATGCCCTGTCTCTCATCAACACTACCAAGGTATAATGCAATAATCTCTTCAATGGATTCAATGATCTTCTTGTTCTTTTCAAGATTAGCTTTATAAACCTCCTCACCATTTTCCTGGTCCTTGAGTTCCTTATTAAACCTTTCAGCGATATTCTTACTTTGAACGAGCTGTGTAACGGCATCTGCCGCAGTTTCTGTCATTTTTTCCAATTCCTTTTGGCTTGCATAGACCTCTTCTGTATTTCCTGGCGATACTTCAAGTCTTGGATCATTTAATACCTGGATCTGCTCTTCAGACCTGATATTTTTGTAATTTAATATCAACTTGTAAGTTCCAGGTTTCACTTTAACCCCGGAAGGTTCATTTTTATTTTCCTTGATCTCCCTGGATGGTCTTTCCACACCTTTTTCAGTAAGATTCCATCCCATTGTGAAGATACCTGTGGTATCCGGGGCCTTTCTTTTCAGAGTTCTAATTAGGCGATCTCCTTCATAAATGTTTAGTTTTACGCTATCTTCCTTCGTTTCATTCTCCTCTTTTGCGGCCTTTTCTTCGTTTTTATCTTTTTGAGCTTTCTTTTCAGGCACCTCAATAAAATATGTAATTCTTGCTCCGCTACTCCTATTCTCACCGTGGTAGGTGGCATCTCCTCCAAAACGCAAACCGGTTGGTTGCTGGTAAGACGCATGATAAGCTGTAGGAGGTTCGAATAATTCCAGTTTTTTAGAAAATATCTCTTTATTACTTGCGATTTCTCTAAACGGTCTTATATCATCTAGGATCCACGCAGCTCGACCAAAGGTTCCAATAACAAGATCAAGTTCCCTTGGATGTATAACCAGGTCTTTTACAGGTACCGTAGGAAATCCATTTGTGTATTTCTGCCAGTCTTTCCCTGCGTTGAAGGATACATAAAGACCATCGTCTGTTCCAAGGAACAATAAATTCTTTTCTACTGGGTCCTCGACAATGCTCAGGGTATAGCTCTCGGCATCATTTTCATCTACTATTCTGTTCCAGGATTTTCCGTAGTTAGTGGTCCTGTAGGCATAAGGAGTATAATTAAATCTACGGTAATCATTTGCTACAAGTAAGGCTTCACCCTTATTTTTATTGGAAGCTTTTATTTGTACAATCCAACTACCTTCAGGAAGGCCTGGAAGGTTCTTCGAAACATCGTTCCAGGTTTCCCCTCCGTTTGTTGTATAATGTACTTTACCATCATCTGTACCTACCCACATCATATTCTTTTCTAAAGGAGAAGGTTCGATAACCAGGATTGTAGTGTGATTCTCGGCACCAGTAGCGTCTATAGTTAATCCACCACTTTCCATCTGTTTTTGTTTTTCAGGGTCGTTAGTGGTAAGATCTGGTGAGATAACCTCCCAGGTTAAGCCTTTATCGATGCTTTTATGGACGAACTGACTTCCGAAATAAATAGTGCTATTATCGAAAGGATCAATATTAATGGCTGAATTCCAGTTGAACCTTAACTTCACCTCCGGATCTGGATGAGTAGGTTTTACGGTATAATTATTTCCTGTTACATGGTCATATCGGCTTACAAACCCTTGCTGACTCATGCTCCAGCCATATCTGCTATCATCTTTGTCTGGTACCACGTCGAAACCATCTCCAAAAGAGATCTCCTGCCAGTAGGAGTTCCTGATGCCCTGAGATTTCCAAACATAAGCCGGACCTCTCCAGCTTCCATTATCCTGCATTCCGCCATATACATTGTAAGGAAATTCATTATCCACCGCAATATGATAGAATTGTGCAACGGGAAGATTGGCTACGAATCTCCAAGTTTTACCGCGGTCATTGGTAATATTAAGTCCGCCATCATTACCGTCCATCATAAAACTTCCATCTTCAGGATGTATCCACCAGGCATGATGGTCTGGATGAATACCGTTACTAACTCCATAAGCAGGCATTAAGGACTCAAAACTTTTTCCACCATCCTCAGAAACATTAACATACGTGAAAACCGAGTATACCCTGTTTTCATTATTGGGATCAACAAAAATATCGCTGTAATAGAAAGGTCTGTTTCCAATCTCTTCCTTGTCATTTATCATTTCCCATTTAAAACCTCCATCTGTGGATTTATATAAGGCATTCTTTTTAGATTCTACCAGGGCATAGATGATACTGGAATTGCTTGGTGCTATTGCCAGTCCTATTCTTCCCAGGTCTCCTTCAGGTAATCCGTCTTCGGAAGTTTTTTCTACCCAGGTTTCACCTCCGTCATGGGTGATGAACATACCAGAACCTTTACCCCCAGAATTGAAGAACCATGGTTCTCTTTTATGTTCCCACATTGCGGCGATAAGTTTGTTAGGATTGTTCGGGTCCATGACAAGATCTGCTGCGCCCGTAAGTTCGTTACTGTAAAGGATCTTTTTCCAGGTTTTACCACCATCGATAGTTTTATACACTCCGCGCTCCTCATGAGCTCCCCAAGGCGAACCAATAGCTGCAGCATAAACAATATCTGGATTAGTAGGGTGAATGATTACACGGTGAATATGTCTTGTCTTTTCAAGGCCCATTCTTGTCCAGGATTTACCTGCATCCAGAGACTTAAAAATTCCGTAACCTCCGTTAAGACTGTTTCTTGGATTACCTTCTCCGGTTCCAACCCAGATAACAGAAGGATTGGATTGCTGAATGGCTACTGAACCAATAGATGCAGTGACCTGATCATCAAAAACAGGGTCCCATTTTATACCCCTACTGGTAGATTTCCATAGTCCGCCAGAGGCCGTTCCAACATACATTATATCAGGATTTTCGGTAACCACATCTATGGAGGTTACTCTTCCGCTCATACCGGCAGGACCAATATTTCTTGGTGTCTTATTTTTAAAAAGTGTAAGATCTACACCCTGCCCGAAAGCTGCCGAAAACAGTAGCATCAAGGACAGACTTAATAAAATTTTCTTCATAAAATTTAAGTGATTATTTGAAGTTATCAGAAAATGACCCAAAAGATACAATTTTTGGAAGAACCTTTAAGGCTGGGATTTCTAAAAAGTTGGGTTTAATCGGGATTGGTCACTCTGTTGGCTGGAAGAATGCCTGAAAATCGCATATTGCAAATCTGCGGCTAATAGGGAGGAGGCTGATAATCTCCCTGTACCGAACATCCAAAGGTGGATAGGATTCTGATAATTACAGCACCAGGCGGCTTTTATATATCTCCATAGCCATACAGGTACAGATAGACGATAATGGCCAAAATAATTATCAAGGCTATCCAGATCCAGATTGATTTGTTCCCTTCTCTTCTAAGATCTGCCATTTTAGTATGATTTACTAATAGTATATCCTTAAAGTTACGGAATATCAGTGTTTCAAAAACTGATTTTGGACAGTTAATCAAAAAAAAGCCGGGTTCAGGGCCCGGCTTGATACTAAAAAATGAGCTGTTTTTAATCGAGTTTTTCCAGTAATCTTTTCCAGGCCTTATCGTGGGCCTGTTTGTTGCCTTTTTCGGCATCTTCGAAATGGCCCTGCCTCATAAATGCATGGCCGGCATTTTCATAGATGACGAATTCAAAGCTTTTACCGGCTTTTTCCATCAGTGCTTCAGTCTCTGCTATCGTCGCATTAACCCTGTTATCCAATTCACCATAGTACCCATACACCGGAGCCGAGATGCTCTGAATTTCCGACAGTTCTTTAGGAGCAGTTCCATAGAACACGTGGGCCGATGAGATCTGCGGGTTATTGGTAGCATACCTGAAACTCTGAGAGCCTCCCCAGCAAAAGCCTATCACCGAAACCCCACCTGTGGAAGCCGCATCTTCGCTTATATATCGAAATGCTGCATCTAGGTCACCCGTAACCTGGTCCTTATCAAGATTATAAATGGCTTCCCTGGCTGCGTCTGAATTCTCAAAATCTGTGGTTCGTCGTTTACCTGCCACAGTATTCGAGATAAGGTCTGGAGCAATAACCAGGTAGCCTTTTGAAGCCAGTTTATCTGCAAATAAGCGAGCCCAGTCATTAAGCCCCCGGTTCTCATGAATAACAATTACAGATTTCGCTTTTCCCTGTACCTCTGGATAAACTACAAATGCTTCAAACTCCCGGTCTCCATGGGAAAGCGTAACCCATTCATGATGCCTGGACGAGCTGGAAAGTTCTGCTGTCTCAGAGTTTTTAATGTTTTCCTTACTCTTTTCACTCTTATTTTTACATGAAAATAGTACAGCAGTAAAAAACATCAATACGAACCCCAATCTAAAGCACTGCATAATATCGAATTTTTCTTATCTAAAGGTGCCTGATGGAAAGACAACCAGACTTTCGTG
>JBFIMP010000081.1:0-10187 GCA_041611635.1 Christiangramia sp. | reverse complement strand
ACCGATAATGAATTGCATATCACCTGGCAGGATAAGGACAGGACTGAAATCCATGATCTTCGATTTTCGAATAACGGGAGATGGAATTCTAAAACCGGGGTGAATATTGGAACCACCTATGACGAACTGAATAAAATGAACGGGAAAAAGGTATCATTCTATGGTTTTGGCTGGGATTATAGCGGAGCCGTGGACTGGAATGGAGGTAAACTTGAAAAAACCGGATTGAGAGTTTTCCTTACTCCTGCTAACGAACCTTCCAATAAATTATACGGAGATAAGATTATTGAGGCTTCGCCGGAAGAGATTGAAGAACTCGATCTGAAGGTTGGTTCGATCATGATCAATTACGCGGTCTAAAACTCAAAAATCATGGCAGATCATAATGAACTTGGAAGAAAAGGGGAGGACCTGGCCGTGGAATATCTTCTACTGAAGGAATTCGAAATATTGGAACGAAATTATAGATACCAGAAGGCCGAAATTGATATCATCGCCAAAAGGGGAGATACACTAATCGCCGCCGAGGTGAAGACCAGAAGTACTCCCGAATTCGGGAATCCACAGGATTTTGTAAAACCTAAACAAATTCAGCAACTGGTCAAGGCCATGAATTATTATGTTGAAGAATCTGGCCTGGATGTAGATGTTAGATTTGATATTATTGCCATTGTAAAAAATAAGGCAGGGCAAAAAATTGAGCATATTCAGGATGCTTTTCTTTATTTCTAAAAACTAAAAAAGGCCGGGTTTAACCGGCCTTTTATCTTTATCATTTCTGGTAATTACCAGATCCTAACTCTTTCTTCTGGCTTCACATACATTGGGTCACCTTCTTTAATTACGAAAGCATCATACCATGCATCGATATTTTGAAGAGGTACATAAGCTCTGTACATTCCTGGAGAATGTGAGTCGGTTTTGATCCTGTTTCTCAAGGCTTCTTCTCTCATTTTTGTTCTCCATACTGTTGCCCATGAAAGGAAGAAACGTTGCTCTGGAGTAAACCCATCGATCTCACCAGGATTTCCATTTTCATCTAAGTGAATCTGCAGTCCATCATAAGCGGCATTTACACCACCAAGATCTCCAATATTTTCACCTAAAGTGAATTTACCGTTGATGTATACGCTATCTAATACTTCTATAGCACTATACTGCTCGGCAAGTTCGTTACCAAGCCCTTCAAACTGCTCAAGGTCTTTCTCTGTCCACCAGTTGTTAAGGTTTCCTTCAGCGTCAAAACGAGCACCGCTATCATCGAATCCGTGGGAGATCTCGTGACCAATTACGGCTCCAATTCCGCCATAGTTTACAGCAGCATCAGCTTTATAATCATAGAAAGGTGGTTGCAGGATAGCTGCAGGGAATACGATCTCGTTATAACGAGGATTGTAATATGCGTTCACAGTTTGCGGAGACATGAACCATTCAGTTTTATCTACTGGCTCACCAAGATCTGCCATATTTTCGGCTACTCTCCATTTCTGAGCGTTCAGCATATTCTGGAAATAAGAACCACCTTCTTCAGGGCTCTGGATCTCAAGTTCGCTATAATCTTTCCAGGTATCAGGATAACCTATCTTCACGTTGAAAGTACCCAGTTTTTCAAGGGCTTTTTTCTTAGTGTCATCGCTCATCCAGCTTAGGTTATTGATCCTGTTCTCGTAAGCTTTTAGAATATTGTCCACCATCTCTTTAGCAGTTTCCTTAGCTTGAGGAGGGAAGTGCTTTTCTACATAAAGTTTACCAAGAGCTTCACCAAGAACACCGTTAATAGTGCTTAAAGCTCTTTCATTACGCGGTCTTTGTTCTTTAGCTCCACGAAGCGTCTTGCTATAGAATTCCCAAGATTCTTTTTCAAGATCTGTAGAAAGTGAGGAAGCAGCACTGTTAAAAAGGTCCCATTTAAGGTATGTTTTCCAGTCTTCAACAGAATTTTCAGCTAGAAGATCCTGAAGAGCTTTCATATATTTTGGCTGGGAAACGATGATAGTATCTAGATCTTTCGCCCCAATGCCTTCAAAATAGGAATTCCATTGCATGGCCGGAGTGATCTTTTGTAATTCTGCAACCGTCATTGGGTTGTAAGTTTTACGTGCATCACGACGCTCTACTTTATCCAGTCTTGGCTCAGCCAGTCTTGTTTCAAAAGCGAGAATGGTCTCAGCCGCTTTTTTAGCATCTGCCTCTGTATAATCTAAATACTGAAGCATATCTGTGATATATTCCTTATACTTTTTTCTGGTGTCTTTAGAATCTGCATCGTCCAGCAGGTAATAATCTCTTTCTGGAAGACCTAATCCTGAAGGGTTAAGATATGCAGCGTTCATGTCTGAATTTTTACTGTCTGCCCCAACTCCAAATGAGAAAAATCCGGCACTACCGTACTCACTCATTTCTACAAGAAAATCCTGAAGATCTTCTTTAGACTGGATCTGGTCGACTTTAGCCAGGTAAGGTTTTACGGGTTCAACACCCTGCTTATTTCTCGTAAGGGTGTCCATTATACTTTTGTAAAGGAAAACAGCTTTCCCCTGGTCTGTAGAACCATTAAGCTTATCACTTTCAGCTGTTTTTTCTAGAAGCGCAAGGGCATCTTCATCTGTTCTCTGGCGTAATTCATCAAAACTTCCCCATCTGGTACGGTCATTCGGGATCTCTGTGCTGTCCAGCCAGGCTCCGTTCACATAGCGGAAAAAGTCTTCCTGAGGAGTAGTGGTAGTATCCATGTAGGCCAGATTAATCCCATGGATTTCTTCTTCTTTCTCTTCTACTTTCTTATCGTCGTTACAAGCCGATAAAAGACCTGCTCCAAGCGCAGAAAGAAAGAGAATTCTGTTTATTTTTTTCATTGTTTTATATAATTGTTAGAAAATAATGTCGCTAAAGTAAAAAAACGCCTAAAAAATCAAAGTTATTTTTGATCGAATTTGAGCTGTAAGAACCTGTTTTTCAAAAAATGAGAAGATTTGCGCTTAGCTTTAGAAGCGCATTTTAATTTGATAGAAGAAGACAACTAAAAGTAAGCTTAATTGTTCTTAAGTTTTTGGATAAGATCTTTGTCAAATTGTTCTTTCATCTTCGTTATTTCATCTACGTTTTCATTAGGAATAGCGATAGAAAGTACATAATGATGAATCTTCCATTTAGTGTTTTCTTTAACGACAACACCAGATCCCCGGCAGATACCCATATGTGTTTCCAGTAATTCATCAAACCAGGCGACCCTAAGATTTTCATGAACATAGATATTTCGTTCTACCGGAGTGAAGCTCCATGCTTTACCGGCGTCGAAATAAGGTTTAGAGAATTTTTTGAATTCTGGCAGGTTCCAGTTTTCAGTAGCATCGGTACCTATGAAAACAGCATCTTGGGTCATGAGATCAAAATAATTCTTAAAATCTGCTTTTGCTGCAGCTTCATGCCATTTATCAACAGTTTTGGTCACCCTTTTCTTTACGGCTTCGATATTTTGTTCGGTATTCTTAACCTGAGCCTGTGCTACTGAAACGGAAAAAAGAAGAAAAGTGAAAACGCCTAAAATTGTTGATCTATTCATTGGTTGAAATTTAATTTAAGATACATCTTTTTCCTCATTTTCAGAGTTGCTTAAACTGTCCATTTGTCTTTCCATTTCCTCGAAATCATCCAGCTCCTTTTCAAATTCCTCAAGGGTCTTAAGGAATATCTCGTTCATCTGTAGTTTGAGGTTATTGAATTCCAGGTGCAGTTCTTTTGAGGTCTGGGCGATATCTTTTGCATTTGGATCCTGCCTGCCGGCATACTGCTTCAAAAGCTGGGCTTTAGTATTTACCACATTCAGACGTGCTTCAACCGCAACCGACTTTAAACTGTCTGGAACAGAATTTTTCAGGGTTTCCATGATCTGGGCGATCGTCCCGGCATTATTCTTTATATCGTTTACAGATGATTCTTCAAGTTTGTTAACCTCATTTTGTGCTGTGATGAATTCTACCCAGCTCAAGGCGTATTTTTTTGCTTCAGGTTCCAGCGCATAATTTGGATCTTGAATATCCATTTTTTTCTGGAAAGCTTCAGAATCCTCGATATTTTTGGTAGAATTATCTGTATCCTGTTCGGTTTTACAGGAGAATATGGTCAGGATCAATAACAGGTAAAAAAACTTGTTCATAAGAGAATTTCAATATTCAGCAAAGTTATTCATTATTTGGTGATCTCTTTAGAATAAAAGTCCATTGAAGAATTCACAACAGATAACGTCAAGAAAATACTAAGATTACGATTTCCTCTTTATAATTAAATATATTTGCAAAAAATTTATTTTATGGCCGGAAGGATTTTGATAATTGGTGCCTGCGGACAAATTGGTACTGAACTTACGCTGAAGTTAAGAGAGATTCATGGGAATGATCAGGTGGTCGCCAGTGATATCAGGGAAGGAGCTGAGGAATTGATGCAGTCTGGTCCATTTGAAATATTGAATGCTACAGATGAAGCTCATATTAAGGAGATCGTCAAAAAATATAAAGTAAAAGAGGTTTATTTAATGGCAGCGATGCTTAGCGCTACTGCTGAGAAAGCTCCAATGAAAGCATGGGATCTAAATATGGATTCTTTATTCCATATACTTAACCTTGCTAAAGACGGGAAGATCGATAAGATCTTCTGGCCTTCCAGTATCGCCGTTTTTGGACCAAGTACTCCAAAGGATGATACCCCGCAAACTACGATCATGGAGCCTACTACGGTTTATGGAATTAGTAAGCAAACCGGAGAAAGATGGTGTGAGTATTACTTCAGGAAATTTGGAGTGGATGTACGCAGCATACGTTATCCCGGGATCATTAGTTACAAGACCCTGCCGGGCGGAGGAACTACAGACTACGCGATCGAGATCTTCCATGAGGCTATAAAAAATTCAGAATATACCAGCTTCCTGGCTAAAGATGCTGCCTTGCCTATGATGTATATGGACGATGCGATAAAAGCGACGGTAGATATTATGGAAGCACCTGCAGAAAAAATTAAGGTTAGATCTTCCTATAATCTTTCGGCAATTAGTTTTACTCCTGAAATTTTAGCCGAGGAGATCAAAAAGCATATCAAGGATTTTGAGATCTCCTATGAGCCAGATTTCAGACAGAATATTGCTGAATCATGGCCTTCAAGTATAGATGACAGTTCTGCCCGGGAAGATTGGGGATGGAAACATGATTTTGATCTTCACAGGATGACCACTACCATGCTTGAGGGAGTTGGAAAGACTCTAAAGGAAAAAGCATAAATAAAAAAAGCCGCTAAAAAGCGGCTTTTTAATTTTCTCAGAAAAAATATATTATTCGATCACGCGTACTTCTGTAGCGTTCACTCCTTTTCTTCCTTCTGTCTCTTCGTACTCAACTCTATCACCCTCCTGGATAGTTTCTCCGTTTAAACCGGTAATGTGTACGAAAATGTCTCTTTTTGTGTCGTCGTTGGTAATGAATCCATAACCTTTAGATTCATTGAAAAATTTAACTGTACCTTGCATAAAAATAATAATTAATAAAGCACAAACATAATAGATAAAATTTTAGAATCCGCTGAAAATCAGAATTTTTTATGATTTTTTTTGACGGACTTCAGTCGATCCCTTTATCTCTCATTTTTTTCATATTGTCCTCAGAGAGAGTGTAATCCTTTAATTTTTTTCCTCTCCATCTTACTGCCAAAAAGATAGGCATAAGTATAAACGCACTAACCAGTACTGCTATTCCAATAATTCGGTCTCCGGTTAAAACATCATCATTTATTCGAAAATAAAATCCTACTGCGATCGCTATTAGAATTGCAATTCCCAAGATTTTCATAAAAATTTTCATCGGTAATTCGAATTTTAAGTTTTGTTCGTGCCTGAATATATTTAGGCAAATTTAATATTCAATTTTAAAGAAAATAGAACTAAACGGTAACTTCTATTAACTTCTTCCTGTATGCTGTGAGCATTTTGGATTTTGAAATAAAGCCAATATACTTTCCTTCGTGCACAACCGGTAGGTTCCAGGCATTGCTTTCCTGAAATTTCTTCATAATGGTTTTCATTCTATCTGTTTCAAGATCGATGATTTCGGGAGCCTGTTGCATTATGTCCTGCACTTTTACCTCATCATAAAGCTTTTCATTAAACATGATAGATCTTATATCATCTAATAAGATGATTCCCATGAAATTACGATTTTCGTCGATGACGGGAAAGATATTGCGGGAAGATTTTACCACTCCTTTATGGATAACATCACCAAGGTTCATTTCTATTTCCAACGGGATAAAATTCTTTTCAATGACCTGGCGGATATTCATTAAGGTAAGAACGGTTTGATCCTTGTCGTGGGTTAAAAGATCCCCTCTTTGTGCCAGCTCCATGGTATAAACAGAATGAGGCTGGAATTTACTTGTTATCAAATATGAGATGGCTGCAGTTATCATTAGCGGGATAAAGAGTTCGTAACCGTGAGTAAGTTCGGCTATGAGAAAGATGGCCGTAAGGGGGGCATGGAGAACACCCGCCATGAGGCCTGCCATTCCTACAAGAGTGAAATTACTTACCGAGATCTGGTGCTTTAATGCTGAAATGTTATTGATAAAGAGGGCAAAACAGTGGCCCATAGCACTTCCCATGAACATTACCGGTGCGAAAATCCCACCCACGCCGCCGGCACTTATAGTTAGGGTAGTGGCAAAAATCTTAAAAATCACAAGACCCATTAGCAAAATGATCACTACCCAGATATTTTCAAGATAGGCGTTAAAAAGATTAGTGCCGAGTGCCTCCAGATAATTTTCCTGGAGAAGGTTGTTTACAACGCTATATCCCTCCCCATACAACGGTGGTATAAAATAGATGAGCAGGCCCAGAAGAAGTCCGCAGATAATAAGTCGAATAATGCCAGACCTTATGCGTGACATTAGTTTCATGAGCCAGAAATGTACCCTTGTAAAATATATAGAACAACCCGCGGCAAGAACACCGAGTAAGATGTAATAGGGAACTTCAGAAATTGTAAAGACATCTTCTAACCGGAAAGGCAGGATAATCTCACTTCCGTAGAAAAAATAGGAGGTGAGAACAGCCGATACCGAAGCTATTAATAGAGGTAATAGTGAGGTTAAAGTAAGATCCAGGCTAAACACCTCGATAGCAAAGATGATAGCCGCGATGGGTGCATTGAATATGGATGACATGGCTCCGGCTGCGGCACAACCAATTAGCAAGGTGCGGCTGGTTTGGTTCAATAAGAATAAGCGGGAAAGGTTAGATCCTATAGATGCTCCTGTCGCCACTGTGGGAGCCTCAAGTCCTACCGAGCCTCCAAAACCTACAGTAATTGGTGCGGTTAGCAAGGATGCATACATCTGGAACCTCTTCATGATCCCTCGTTGACGTGAAATGGCATATAGAGTGGCAGGAATTCCCTGACTCACTTTTTTCCGGAGAATAAATTTGAAAATAAAGTAAACCAAGACCAGCCCAATAACCGGGAATACAAAATAAAAGGCATTATGATAGGTGATAAAGGTGTCTCCCTTTAACAGGATCTGTATAAAATGAGTAAGGTTCTTGATGGTAACAGCGCAAATCCCGGCTATGAAACCAATAAGCGCACTGATGATCATCAAAAATTGCCGATGAGAAAGGTGCCTGGATTTCCAGTGCAAAAAGCCATGCAACAAAGATCTGCTTAAATTTGCCACCTTGAAGTATTTAGCCTGTGAATATAAAAAATCCCGCAATATGCGGGATTAATTATTTATAATTTCAATTGAAGGTGTAATTCGTCCAGTTGTTCATTATCAAGTTTTGCAGGCGCATCGATCATTACATCACGCCCGGCGTTATTTTTCGGGAAGGCGATAAAGTCCCTAATGCTTTCCTGTCCGCCTAAAATGGCGACAAGTCTGTCAAAACCAAAAGCGATCCCACCGTGTGGCGGAGCACCATACTGAAAGGCATCCATGAGGAATCCAAATTGTTCTTTAGCTTCTTCAGGAGTGAATCCAAGATATTTGAACATTTGAGACTGAGTTTCTTTATCATGTATCCTTATAGATCCGCCTCCAATTTCGTTGCCGTTTAACACAAGATCATATGCGTTTGCTCGTACTTTTCCGGGTTCTGTGTCCAGAAGCGCGAAATCTTCTTTTTTAGGAGAAGTAAACGGGTGGTGCATCGCGTGGAATCTTTCTGTCTCCTCATCCCATTCCAGAAGTGGGAAATCCACGACCCATAATGGGGCAAATTCATCAGATTTTCTTAATCCAAGTTCGTTTCCTAAATGCATTCTCAAAGCACTAAGCTGAGTTCTTGTCTTGGCAGCATCTCCAGCCATAACAAGAATTAAGTCTCCAGGTTTTGCACCTGTTGCCTCTGCCCACGCAGTAAGATCTTCCTGAGAGTAAAATTTATCTACAGAAGACTTTAAAGTTCCGTCCTCATTATATTTCGCCCATACCAGTCCGTTTGCGCCAATCTGAGGTCTTTTAACCCATGAAATAAGATTATCTATCTCTTTTCTGGTGAAACCAGCTGCTCCGGGAACGGCGATTCCAACTACTAATTCCTGCTGATCGAATACATTGAATCCTTTATTCTTTGCCAGTTCATCAAGCTCAGCGAATTCCATCCCAAAACGAATGTCTGGTTTGTCGTTCCCGTACTTTTTCATCGCCTCATCATAGGTCATTCTTGGGAATTCGGCTACATCTACCCCTTTGATCTCTTTAAGCAAATGCCTGGTAAGACCTTCGAAAATGTTCAGGATATCTTCCTGCTCCACAAATGCCATCTCGCAGTCTATCTGCGTGAATTCTGGCTGGCGATCTGCCCTAAGGTCTTCATCCCTAAAACATTTAACGATCTGGAAATATTTATCCATTCCACCAACCATTAATAACTGTTTAAAGGTTTGCGGAGATTGAGGAAGGGCATAAAACTGACCCTCATTCATTCTGTTTGGTACCACGAAGTCACGGGCGCCTTCAGGAGTAGATTTTATAAGGTAAGGAGTCTCTATTTCAATAAAACCTTCGTTGGAAAGATAATTTCTCACCTTCATTCCTACCTGATGGCGGAACATTAATTTATTCTTAACCGGATTACGACGAATATCCAGGTATCTGTATTTCATTCTAAGGTCTTCCCCACCATCGGTTTCATCTTCGATCGTGAAAGGAGGGGTTTTAGAAGAATTAAGTATCTTGAAGTCATCTACCAGTACTTCGATCTCTCCGGTAGTCATGTTCGGGTTTTTCGCCTCTCTTTCTATCACGGTCCCTTCCACCTGGATCACGAATTCACGGGCCAGGTTTCCGGCCTTTTCCATAAGCTCTTTAGAAGAGCGTTCCTCATCAAAAATTAATTGGGTTAACCCGTAGCGATCACGAAGATCTACCCAGATCATAAAACCTTTATTTCTAACTTTTTGAACCCAACCTGAAAGGGTTATTTTGTTTCCGATCTGTTTCGCGTTTAGTTCACCGCAGGTATGACTTCTGTACATGTTATCCTTGATAATTTAGAATGGGCACAAAAGTAAGAAGTTAAACACTTTTACTGAACCTTTCCTGCTTAAAAATTATTCGATTTTATTTTAATTCTATCTAGTGTGAATTATATAATTATTTGAAAATAAGGCATAAAAGCCTCTAATGTTACCTTAATGTTACGTAAATATTGATTGTTTGTAAACTTTTGGTATATTTGTAATATTAACGTTAACTGAAAAGAGCTATGAAGACTATAAAAAACATATTATTGGCAGCGGTATTTCTAGTAGGAGGAACTGTATTGGCCCAGGATAAATCCCCTGAACCTACCTTTGAGAAAAAAGGAGATTTAATTAAAGGAACTTTTTATTATGAAGATGGAAGTGTTAGACAGGAAGGTACGTACAAGGACGGTAGACTCCATGGACAATGGGTTTCTTACAACCAAAATGGTGAAAAGGCAGCCATCGCGCATTACGAAAATGGTAAAAAGAGCGGGAAATGGTTTTTCTGGTCTGAAGATAAACTTACTGAAGTGGACTATCAGAATAGCGTAATTGCAAGTGTGAACAGTTGGAAAAACGAAAGTTCGTTAGTGAGCAATCAATAAAGAAAAAATAAATAGTACAACTAAAAACCCCGACGCCGTGCTTCGGGGTTTTTTTGATATCAGGCGTTTT
>JBFIMP010000080.1:0-10195 GCA_041611635.1 Christiangramia sp. | reverse complement strand
GTTGAAATTCATTAACGGATGTTCCTCAAGACCTTCTAAAATTTAGTCGGAAAACTCCTCCGTTTTCCACGAAAAAAGCGTTTTAATTTTTGAGATTTCATGAAAATTTAAGTATGTATTTAAGGGTTTATTTGTCTTAATTTCAATTTGTTATGATTTAGATCATATTTTATAAGCGAAGCTTGCCGTATTTTGTTGGAAATTAATATGCAGGCCATGAAAAATATTCTTCTACCCACAGATTTTTCAGAGAATTCAGTAAACGCGATAAAATATGCGCTTAGGTTTTTTGAAAAGAGAAACTGTACCTTTTATCTTTTACACACCTTCACACCGGCTGCCTATCATTCGGGCAAAGCTTTCCATAATTTCACTTCTATGGAGCTGGTACATGCTACCAGGGCTGCTGCAGCTGAAAACATAAAAGAGCTTGTCTCCAATTTAAAAGCTGAATTCAACAACCAGCAACATCATATAAAATGGGTGGTAGATTTCAATCTGCTTATTGGGAAGATTAGAAGCATGGTAAAAGAAAAAAATATAGATCTAATTATCATGGGAACCCAGGGGGCTACCGGTGCCAAGGAGATATTTTTAGGAACTCATACTATGTACACCATAAAAAAAGTGAATTGTCCCGTGCTGGCCGTACCATCGGGATATCAATACAAAAAGCCCAAAGAGTTATTGTTCGCTACAGATTATAAGATCTTAAGGTCTCAGGACTTAAGGTTCCTGAAATATTATATGAGCTTACATTCGGCACGCTTACACATATTAAATGTTTATACCGAGACCCTCGACGAACAGCAGCTTGAACATCGTAAACAACTTTCTGAATTTTTAAAAGATCGTAAACCTGTTTTTCATCTTACCGAAGGTGATGATATTCCCGAAGCAGTGGAAGCTTTTCAAAAAGAGAATAATATAGATCTTATAATGATGGTACATAAGAAGCATAGTTTTTTCGAGAATATACTTTTTAAACCCGTTATTAACCAACTGGTGTATCATACCAATGTTCCCTTCTTAGTTTTGCCGGTAAGGGAGAAGCAAAACGGGCAGTAATTAAATTAGTTACTATTAATATTTTTCGATCTCTTTATTAAGAGTTGAATTCCATTTTACAAAGTCTTATTCTTTGATAAAAACCATACAATGCTGCCAGGGGAGGTTGCTTATGTTCTCTTTCAGCTTAAAACCATTTGCTTTAAATTCTTTTACGGCCTGGGCTTCGGTCATTTTGTGCAGTTTTTTTATAGGGATGGAAGCATCTTCTCCGCGGTATTCAATAAGATAGATCTGGCCATCTTCGCGTAACGCCTTGTGCATGGATTTCAGCATCTCCACCGGGTAACTGAATTCATGATATACGTCTACCATTAGGATTTTATCTACCGAGTTTTTAGGCAGGTTCACCATTTTTTCAGATCCTTTTACAATTTCAATATTATCCAAACCCGTCTCCTTCTTCTGCTCCCGTATAGCCTGAAGCATTTCGGGCTGTATATCCACGGCATAGACCAGGCCCTGGTAGACCAGCGGAGCAATTTTAAATACATGATAGCCCGAACCTGCACCAATATCGGCGATGATATTTCCAGGCAAGATATCCAGGTTCTCAATTAGCTTGCTGGTATTTTCCTCTTTCTCTCGTTCCGGGCGCTCCAGCCAGCGTATTCCCTGGTATCCCATTACGTGAGAGATCTCCCGCCCTTTGTAGAATTTACCTGTGCCATCAAAACTACCAGATTGGTAAGTGTAGGTTTCGCTGGTTTTTTCCGTTTGTCCCTTGCATTGGAAAAATGTAAAGGCTAATAAGCTAATGAGTAAGGGATAAATATAATTTTTCATGAGATCGTCCTGTTTGTCCTAAATTTAAACAAAGACAGGATGAATAGCTATTTTCAAGCTATACTAATATGAACTTCATCAATTCTCCTTAGATTTTTCCAGTTTCCTGTTGCCTAACCTGAACTTCGTTTTCAGCTTACGTTCTCTTTCTTTTTCGCTTTCCTTATCCTGAACGATCTGCAGGTAAAATTTAGCTCCAGATTTTTCAAAAGATATCTTTTCGGGTAATTCGATGCCATCCCGGCTCTTAAAAATATTATTCCAGGGAACAGAGATCCAGAGGTTGTAATATTCCCCGGGTTTTAATTCACCTTCTACAAAAATCTGCATGGCGGTAGATTGTAATTGCGTTCGGGGTACCATGATCTTACCATCTGTAATTTCGAATGTTTGTCTAATAGGCTGGAATTCTAATTTTTCAAAACGTTCCTCCTTTAAGAGTACCACATTTTCTAAAAGGGGCTCATATTCATAAAGGGCGAGCCCGGTAATATCTATCTGCAGCTTTCCGTTAAGGGTATTCATTTTTAGTTTTCCCTGCTCATCAAATATCGCGTTCAGGTCGAATTTAAGGTTAAGATGTCCACCAATCCTTTCTGCTTTGCGCAGTTCATCATCTTTAAAATAGTCAAGATCCCTTACCAGGTTTTCCATGGCGAGATCCTCGATATTCATTTGTATGCGAATAGGCAGGTTCTTCGAGGTTTCCAGGCCGGCCAGTAGCATTAGCTTGGCAGAAGCCTCAAAATATTCCAGACTGGTGCGGTCTACCTTCAGGTCTCCGCTATCATTAAAACCAACTTCTGAAACGAAATCTGAAAAAGCCATATTATCATAGATAAGTGAATCGATCTCGATAGTGGCAGAAGGGAAATAAGAATCATTTATTTTGCTGAGAATACCCTTTAGGTTCTTCATTTCGAATTGCCTGGTTTTTTCAATATCTTTTTTCTTCCCGCCGGCGCCTACAAATGTTTTAATATCCTTATTGTTCAGGTAAGGGGAAGTAATCCTGAATGAAGAGTTATGAGAGTCTATTGTCTGGTCGTTATTAATGAAATTGGAGAAATTATCAATCTTTCCCGTGATATCTATAGAACTTTTTCCGGGTAGCTTAATGTCCAGCCTCTCCAGGGTAGCCAGGTTATTCTCTATATACAGATGCAGGCTGTCTACCGGGACCTGAATGGAAGTACCCTTGATGTCTACCCGGGTCTTTCCCAGGATGAGATCTCCGCTGGCGTTTGAGTTCATGATCCTAAGGTCACTAGCCTGCCCGTTATAACTTCCCTTAAACTCAAAATTTCCCGATCTAAGATCGAAATTCACCGTTTGTAAAAGATCATTTAGATCCTGCGATCTTCCCGAGGCTTCTGCAGCAAAACTGAAATTAAAGGGATTTTGATTCTCCAGTGAATTTTTTGTGTCCTGAGCTGCCAGTTCACCCCTTATGGTCGCTTTGGAATCCCTGAACTTTATCTCCAGGTCTTCGAGTTTTAGCGTAGATCGATTTTCAAAAAATACTTTTGCGCTAACATCTTTTGAAACCAGGTCTTTGTATTTAAGTGTATCAATCCTCAGATTGAATTCAGGATCGAACCTGTAGATATCTGCGAATACCGCGTGCAAATCACTCTTTTTAAGTGATTCATCTGTTTTTTCGAGGTCCATGGAATTTACCGTTTTCATCCATTGGTTCATATCTACCAAAGGGGCATCCAGGGAAATCAGGATCTTCCCGGTACTTTGCAGGCTGTCCAGAAGAAATCCGGGAAAGTCTTCAATACGACCACGTAGTGAAAACGGATGATGCTCACCAATTTCTATCAGAAATCTATCCAGCTTGATACTGGAATCATGTACTCCAACTTTTAATGAATCAAACTCTATATCTATCGCTGCTTCGGGATAGAAGAAACTGGCATTTAATAACTTAAGATCACCGTTGATATTACGCAGTAATTCGTCAGTTTTCTGAATGTTCCCGGTAACATTTCCAGAGAAAGTATATTCTCCCGTATTTATCTCCAGCAATTGGATATTGAAAAGATCCTGGAATATTTTTACCGGCCCCGAAGAATTCGCTGCTACATTTAGAAATATTGGTTCCTCAAAATTATTATTGGGTTCGGGAATCTTTAATGTTCCTTTAAGCTCGGTAAAGGCATCCTGGTAGATAAAGCCAAGATTGCTGAAACTAACCGTTTCCGGGCCTGTAAGTTGAATATCTGCTTCCAAAACCTCGTAGGTGTTGTTATTGTATTCTACAGATTTAATATCCAGCCTGAAGTGCGGTTGAAATTTTCTGTAGATCGCATTAAAGGTCTGGTGCAGCGTCTTAAGGTTATTGCTGGATCTTTCAGCCGGAGGAATAAATTCCTTGGCCGTAGTAATAAGGTCGTTAATGTTTAAAGCCTCAGATTTAAGAAAAACATTCGCGAGAGCAGGTTTCTCGGGATCATCTAACATTAAAGAGGAGATATTTTTTATGGTACCGTTAAAGGTGAACTGCTCCTGGTTAGGTAAATTGACGATAAGATTTTCCAGAATAGAGATGTCCTGGTTTAGTTTTATATCCAGTAATTCCACCGGTAGCTGGAGATTATTTTCGCTAAGAACCACCCGGGTATTGCGAATTGTGAACCTTCCTTCAGCCGAGTTAAAGATTTCTCTGGTATTCGGTATATCGCCATTTATCCTTGCTACCAGATCGAAGTCACCACCAAGAAAATTAAAATTCCTATTCTGCATCACCCTGGCCAGGGTCTCATTGGAACCGAACATCTTCAAATGAGCATTAATATAATTGAAAGCTTCTTCTGAAGATTGATAATAGGAGTTCCCAGCTGAGATCTTTATATCCTCCAGATCTGCATTAAAATTCTCGAAGTAGATCTTGATATCACGGCGTGAGGGTTCATAAATCGTGGAATCCTGTTCCTTATTCAGGGTATTGGTGAGATATCCTTTGAGCTCGATATTTTCTAATTGCAGGCTGTCATTGATACTGCCTGAGTTTCCGCTGGTAGAAAAATTGGCATCTATAAAAGGTATATCGCCATAGCGAAATTTACCCTTAAGTTGCAGCGCTGTATTGATGGTCTCTGAAATGTTATAAGCAGAAATTTTTTCTGAAATATTCTCTGGCAGTAGTTGTTTAAGTTCCTGGAAGTCGGTTTCTGTGTTCTGTAGAGAAAAGTAATAACTGTTAGTCGCATTAAAATCAAAATTGGCTGTGGTCCTGAAATTTTGAGTGCCTATTTCCATTAAAAATTCCGGAACATTTAGCAGGTTCGTAGACTGGTTCAGCAGGAACTCTGGATTTCCAGTGACCAATGCGCCATTGATATAACTCCCCTTCCTGGTATTGAATCCAAGGTCATTTACAGTGCCTTTAAAATTAAGCTTTCCAGAGACCTGGTCATTAACCATGCTAATGCTGCCTTTAGCATTATGTACTTCTACATCAAAGTATTTATGAAGCATGGTGTCCTTGGAGATAAAATGCACATCGCGAAGATTGAAATCTGTTTTTTTAGATAACCATTCCGGCAGTCCAAGGCCTGTAGAGGGATTGGCCTGTTTTTGCATTTTCAGGCTTACATATTCTTCTACCGTTTTTTCAGAGATAACTTCGGTATGAATTTTTGCATGTTCGATCTTTATATTCTTGAATTCAAGGTTCCCTCTTAGAAGATCTGCCGCCCCAATGCTTACCCGGGCTTGCTGGATAGAGATCGAGGATCGTTTGTCCAGTATGGTATCAAAACTGGTTTGATAAATATTATTTATAGTGAAACCTACATTTGGGAATCCACTTAAAAAGGTGGCGTCTACCTTGCCAATTTCCAACTGCCCACGACTATTATTTCGATACCAATCCTGTAATTGGTCGATTAGCAGGTCCCGGTTAAACCAGCCAATGGTAAACAATAGGGTAGGTGCCAGCAGGATTGCCAACAGGATAAGGCCTATGCGCTTAAGCAGTTTAAGTCTTGATTTTTTATGCTTTGTAGGTTCAGGTTTCACGATTTATAGCCTGGGAGATCTGGTATTAGTTTCTATTGTCGATAATAAGCTAATTCTTCAGGAAATATCGTCAATTTAATTCTTTTTTTCAGTTTCAGAAATTTTACAAAAATGGTTTAGCTTTTACTCTTTGGAAGGGGATCATATATTATTTGCTTATGATAGTTTTTTACGACCTATGTAGGAAAAGGTCTTTACCAGCATACTCAAAATACCCGGCAATTTATTTCCCTTTTTAATTATACTGATTATAGTCAATGCTCTTATAAAATTTAGTAGGTATATTTAATTGAATTTCAGAACTTTATATAATGCGGGATTCTGAAGGTATATGGGATAATGTAAAAAGTTTTTTTACAGAAGCGGGAGATATGGCCTATTTCGCCGGGCGGTTTTTTGCGGAGGTGTTCAAACCACCGTTCGAGTTCAAGGAATTAATGCGGCAGTGCTATAATATGGGAAACCGGTCTCTGTTGCTGGTAGGCGTCACTGGGTTTATCCTTGGTCTCGTATTTACACTGCAATCCCGGCCTACGTTAATGGAATTTGGTGCCGAATCCTGGATGCCATCTATGGTGAGTATTTCTATTGTTCGGGAGATAGGGCCGGTGATCATTGCGCTTATTTGTGCAGGAAGAATAGGCTCTGGGATTGGTGCAGAACTGGGTTCTATGCGTGTAACCGAGCAGATAGATGCCATGGAAGTTTCGGGTACTAATCCTTTCAAATACCTGGTAGTCACAAGAATCCTGGCAACTACCTTGATGTTACCACTGCTCATTATCTATGGTGACGCTATTGCCCTACTAGGTTCTGCCCTAATTGAAAATCTTAAAGGGGAGGTATCTTTCGTTCTTTATTTCAACAAGGTATTCAACGCGCTTAAATTCTCAGACCTTATTCCCGCGACCATTAAATCCTTCTTCTTTGGCTTTGCCATAGGTTTAGTAGGATGTTATAAAGGTTATTACTGTTCCAAGGGAACTGTGGGAGTGGGTGAGGCTTCTAATGCTGCCGTAGTATATACCTCAATGTTGTTGTTTGTAATAGACTTCATAGCCGTTTTTGTAACCGATATATTTTATGGATAATGGAAGCTTCTATGAACAACAAACCGATTTTGGAGATCAGGGATCTTAGAAAGTCTTTTGGAGAACAGAAGGTGCTGAATGGTTTTAATCTGAAACTATATAAAGGAGAAAGCCTGGTGGTGATGGGAAAATCTGGTTCCGGGAAATCGGTGATGATTAAGTGCCTGGTTGGACTTATGCAGGCAGATAGCGGTAGCATCATGATCAAGGACCAGGATATTACTTCGCTGGGCAGAGCCGAACTGGATCTGCTCAGGACAGAAATAGGTTTCTTATTTCAGGGGAGTGCGCTTTATGATTCCATGACCGTTCGGGAAAACCTGGAATTTCCATTAAGAAGGCATAAGAAGAAACTACATTTAGATGGGAGTACTGAAAGCCTTATTCTGGAAGCTTTGGAAAATGTAGGGCTGGCAAGAGCCATAGATCTTATGCCTTCAGAATTATCTGGAGGGATGCAAAGAAGGGTGGCGCTGGCCCGGGCGCTTATCTTAAGACCAGACATTATCCTGTATGATGAGCCTACCACGGGACTGGACCCCATTACTTCCAAGGAGATCATTTTGCTAATGAGGAGCATTCAGAAAACTTATAATACTTCTTCCCTTATCATAACCCATGATGTGGATTGTGCCAGGGTGATCTCAAACAGGATCATCCTGCTTGTAGACGGAGTTAATTATGCTGAAGGTACTTATAATGATTTATTGAAAAATAAGGATCCTAAGGTGCAGGCTTTCTTTAAAAATTAGAATTATGAACAAAACAGTATCACAACGTTTAAGACTAGGTGTTTTTGTAGTGCTGGGTACCCTACTGCTAATCTTGGCGCTTTATTTTATAGGTAACCGGCAACACCTTTTCACTAAAAACATGACCGTTTTTTCTGAATTTGAGAATGTGAACGGACTACAGATTGGCAATAATGTGCGCTATTCGGGAGTAAATGTAGGCACCGTGAGCAAAATTTTGATGCTGGAAGAATCCCGTATCCTGGTGCAGATGATGGTAGAAGAATCTACCGGCAGCTTTATAAAAAAGGATGCCACGGCGACCATTGGTTCAGATGGGCTTGTGGGCAGCATGGTGGTGAATATACTTCCAGGGAAGCAAAGTCTCGCCTCTATCAAATCTGGAGATACTATTGCCTCTTACAGCAGGATTGGTGCAGATGATATGTTATCTACCCTGAATGTTACCAATGAAAATGCCGCCCTGCTTACCTCAGACCTGTTGAAGATCACAAATAAGATCCTGGAAGGAAAAGGAACCTTAGGGGTGCTGGTTAGTGATTCTACTTTAGCCAAAGATATACAATTAACCCTGGCCAGTTTGAAGGAAACAAGCAGACAAACAGCCATGGCTATGAACAAGATCAACAGGGAACTTAGGCAGGTTAATTTAAGCGAAAGCCTTGCCGGAACCTTACTGGCAGATACGTTATCCAGAGATCGCATGGAACATATGATCATGGATCTGGATTCTTCCAGCAGTAATATCCTGGTCATCACGAAAAATGTAGATTCTATACTTAACCAGATAAAGAATGGTGAGGGGGCTCTGCGATATCTAACCACGGACCAGGAGTTGGTGAAAAATATAGATACCACACTTGTCAATATTAAGGAATCATCGATAAAAATGAACGAGAACATGGAAGCAATGCGACATAATTTTTTGTTCAGGGGTTATTTCAGGAAACTGGAACGCCAGGAAAGAAAAGCTGCTAAAAAGGCAGCAAAAGATTAAGAAGATATCCTTTCGGTTTTACTAAAAAGAACTTCTCCTTTTTTATCCAGTATCTTAATCGCTTCGCGGTAACCCAGTTCAAAGATTGCGTCCATATTCTTTAAGCTGAAAAGCCCGTAATCTCCTAATTTCTTTGGGGAGATCATCAGGTCACAGTATTTGAATTTTGATTGGCATTGGTGGTGCAGGCTTATTTGGTAAGCCCGGGTAATAACCTGGTAGGAATGTCGCAGTCCCTTGACCTGGAATTTTCTTAAGGGATTCACATAACCACCAATGATTCTTTCACAACTGTGCTGTAAGGGCTCTATGGGAAAGTTATTGGTAATTCCACCATCGGCATACATGGCTTCATTAAACTGCATAGGAGTGAAAATCCCTGGGATAGAGGCTGAGGCCAGTAAAGGTTTTATCAATTCACCAGATTCGAAAATTTTCAATTTACCGTCTATGAGGTTGGTCGCCGTGATATAAACCTTTTTCTGAAGAATGTTAAAGTCATCTTCAGCAAAGAATTTCAAAAAATCATTATAGAATTTGTTGGTATCTATAAAACCGGGTTTGTTTCTGGCATAACGCTTATAATGAAAAATAGGAACCGATTTAAAAAAGCTGAGTATTTCCTTCCAGTTGGCGCCAGAAGCATACATGGCACCAATGATAGCGCCCGCACTGGTGCCGGATATATGCGTGATCTCTATGCCAAATTCGTCAAGTGCTTTTAAAAAACCTATCTGAGCGACGCCTCGTGCACCTCCGCCGGAAAGAACTAATCCTGTATTCATTTTAGTGTTTTTCAAAAGATTAAAAAATGTTTTATCGTCCTGTAAAATGATTATGATTTCAGACATTATTTTATTTCAGATCTGTCAGATATTTAACCTGATCCAAAAAAAACTTCTACCATAATTTATGGTAAAAATCATTACTGGAATCGATAGTTCTTAGTGATGAGCAAAGACTATCTAATTATCTTTATGAGACTTTATCAAGCCCTTCAGGCTTTCCAGGTAATCCTTGAGCACTTTATTAGTAATATCGGGATGCTCAAAGCTGGGAATGGTAATAGGCTCCTCATCAATAAATGAATAAAGTTCTGGATAATCTGTTTCCAGTTGCAAGGTCAGCTTATTGATCTGCTCCAGTATTTTAGTGGAAAGTTTCATGCCGATTTTATTATCAATCTATCTAAGGTAAAGCATAAAATTGAGGATTCATATGATGTTAATCATTTAAAAAACAGATAATTAAAGTTTTATTTTAAGATCATGCCGTCGCCCATTTCTATGATACGATCTGTTTTGCCTGCGAAATCTTCATCATGGGTCACAACCAGTAGAGAAAGCCCCTGTTCTTCGCTTAACTTCTGGAAGATATCAAACACAAGTTTAGCGTTATAGCTATCCAGGTTACCGGTAGGTTCGTCTCCCATAATGATAATAGGATCATTGATGAGAGACCTGGCTATAGCC
>JBFIMP010000079.1:0-10331 GCA_041611635.1 Christiangramia sp. | reverse complement strand
TCCCATCTACAGAGGCAATATTCACAATGTGTCCGCCATTCTGGTTTTCTATATACGGAAGTGCGGAATAAATACAGCGTAAAACTCCCTTCACATTAACTTCAATGGTATTTAACCATTCATCAAGATGTCTGTTTTTAAGGTAGGTAAGCGGCATAATTCCTGCGGAATTTACCAGCACATCAATAACCTCATATTTGTCGATGATCTTATTGAAAGCCTTGTTCACGCTTTCAGTGCTGGTAACATCCAGTTCTACGACCATACTCTCTCCAGTAAGATCTTTCTGGATTTTCTTCAGTTTGGGGACGCTTCTGCTGGCAAGAACTACAATATAATTCTCATTAGATAGTTTTCTGGCGATCGCCTCACCAATGCCGCTACTCGCTCCCGTGATAACAGCTACTTTTTTATTATTGCTCATATAGATCGCTTTCAAATTAATATGAACAATACGCTAAGATTTTTGCGTTAAGATAAATTCAAATAACAGATATTTAACGCTTCCAGACCATATTGAAAATATCTGCGTTATATATTCGCTAAAAATTTAAGGTTTTGAAAAGATCATATTTAATACTCGTTGTCTTTATTATGATGTTAATAGTCTCTTCGTGCAGTAACGATGATGATGGGAACGAGAGGGTGAAGACTTCCGAAATCGCACATTTATATGCGACATCCCATAATGGAGATGTGAATCGTTATGATATAAATACCGGGGTGGTTACAAAATATGCTAACTCTTCCTCAGATTCTGAAGGCATCTTTTTTTCTTCCGTAGAAGATGCGTTTACCATAGTTTCGAGGTCCTCCAATCGGCTCGAAGCTTATGAGGGTATAAGTACACTGGGTGAAGGCGGGACAAAAAATCCTGAAAATCAAGTTTTTGGCAGCGAAGATCTGGAAAACCCGGTAGATCTTGCAGTAAGTGGTGATTTTTATGTGGTTTCAGATAACACAGATCTTGATGGAGATGAAACTACTCCAGAGGGCCGGTTATACATATATATAAAGACGGAAGATAATTTTATTTTGAGAAACGTGGTTCAGACCAAATTCAAGGTTTGGGGGATAGAGTTTGTTGATAACGATCTGTTTCTGGCTGTAGATGAAACGAATAAGCTGGCCGTGTATCGAAATTTCTTAAATTCTAATATGATGAATCGTATCGTGACCGCAGATAAAATAGTTTCCATACAGGGACTTGTGCGTTCTCATGGTATAGACTACGATAATGGTACGATGGTACTTTCAGATATAGGAGAAACAGAATCAAGTTCTGATGGAGGATTGCATATTATTCAGAACTTTGATAAAAAATTTTCCGAGACCGCCAATGGTGGTTTTATTGTAAGTGATGACCAGTTGAGGATCGCCGGGGGTAACACCCTTTTAGGTAATCCTGTGAACATTGTTTACGACTCAAATTACAATGTGATCTTCGTTGCTGAAGCTCTTAATAATAGTGGTAGAATACTTGCCTTCAATAATGCAACCTCTGTTTCTGGTAATATAGCACCAGATTTAAAATATGCTTTACAGGGTGCATCTTCCTTATTTTTTTATACTGAATAGGCTGCAGCAGATTATAAGGATCTCGCTTTATTAAATTAATTTTTGACGCGCTGAATAGCATCAAATTCAGGGTTTCCAAGGCATTGTTCTTTGGTTTTAAAGCAAGTTTAACGGGCAGAAGAAAAATTTGATATACTTTTGCAGTTACAAACAGACAGATTTATGGCTAAGAATTTAGTGATTGTTGAGTCTCCTGCGAAGGCTAAAACTATAGAAAAGTTTCTTGGAAAAGACTATAAGGTCGCTTCCAGTTTTGGGCACATCGCAGATTTGCCTACCAAGGAAATTGGTGTAGACACCGAAGGAGATTTCACGCCTAAATATATTGTATCTAAAGATAAGAAGGATGTTGTTCGAAAATTGAAAGGTCTTGCTAAGGATGCAGAGATGGTATGGCTGGCAAGTGATGAAGACCGGGAGGGAGAAGCTATCGCCTGGCATTTGGCCGAAGAGCTGAAGCTAAAGAAAGATAAGACCAAACGTATTGTTTTTCACGAGATCACGAAGTCTGCTATTCTTCGAGCAATAGATAATCCAAGATCTATAGATTATAATCTGGTAAATGCTCAACAGGCCAGGAGGGTTTTAGATAGATTGGTTGGTTATGAGCTCTCTCCGGTTCTTTGGAGAAAGGTAAAAGGAGGGCTTTCTGCTGGACGAGTTCAGTCTGTGGCGGTTAGGCTGATTGTAGAGCGGGAGCGCGAAATACAGGATTTTAATCCGCAGGCTTCTTACAGGATAGATGCTGAATTTTCTACCGAAGATGGTAAGTCCTTTAAAGCGAAGATCCCTAAGAATTTTGATACAAAAGAGGAGGCTGAAAAGTTCCTTAAAGAAAACATAGGTGCAAATTTCAAGGTTGCCGACCTTAGCACCAAGCCGGCAAAAAAGAATCCGGCTCCACCATTTACAACTTCAACCTTGCAGCAGGAAGCTGCCAGGAAACTTTATTTCTCAGTAAGTAAGACCATGACCATGGCGCAACGTTTATATGAAGCCGGTCATATTACTTATATGAGAACAGATAGTGTAAACCTTTCTGAAGATGCCAGAAAAGGAGCCAAGGAAGAAATTCTAAAGGCTTATGGTGATAAATATTCGAAAACCCGTCAGTTTAAGGGGAAGACCAAGGGAGCTCAGGAAGCTCACGAAGCGATTCGTCCTACCAATTTTGCCAAACACAGTATTTCTGCCGACAGAGATCAGCAGAGATTATATGAGCTTATCTGGAAAAGAGCGATCGCATCTCAAATGAGCGATGCCCAACTGGAAAGAACCAATGTAAAGATCGAGGCAGATAAACATGATAACCAATTTACGGCGAACGGAGAGGTTTTGAAATTTGATGGTTTTCTTAAGGTTTACCTGGAAGGAAGCGATGATGAAGATGAGGAGCAAAGCGGAATGCTGCCTGCTCTAAAGGTTGATCAGGTGCTTAACAATGAATATATTACGGCTACTGAAAGATTTACCAGGCCACCATACAGATATACGGAAGCTTCTTTGGTTAAGAAACTCGAAGAGCTGGGAATTGGTAGACCTTCCACTTATGCTCCAACCATTTCCACCATTCAGAGTAGAAATTACATAGAAAAGGGTTCTGTTGATGGAACTGAAAGAGAGTATGTTCAGTTTGAGCTTAAAAATGATAAACTTTTAGAGAAAACATTAACCGAAACCGTTGGTAGTGACAAGGGTAAGATGGTACCTACCGCTACCGGGATGGTGGTAAATGATTTTCTTGTAAATCACTTCTCAAATATTTTAGACTACAATTTCACTGCGAGAGTAGAGGAGAGCTTTGATAATATCGCTGAAGGGAATGAAGAATGGACAGCTATGATGAAGGATTTCTATAAGGACTTCCATCCGCATGTCCAGGATGTTGCCAAAAATGCCGAAAGGGAAGTAGGAGAGAGAATATTAGGAGAGGATCCGGAGACTGGAAAACCTGTGAGCGTTAGATTAGGGAAATTTGGACCTATGGTGCAAATTGGTAGTGTGGAAGATGATGAAAAACCGAAGTTCGCCAGCCTTAGTCCAGACCAGAATATGGAAACTCTTACTTATGAAGAGGCTATGGACTTGTTCCAGTTGCCTAAAAAATTGGGCGAGTATAAGGGAGAGGACGTTGAAGTGAATAATGGTAGGTACGGCCCATATGTGAGATTTGGTAAAACATTTGTTTCCCTTGAAAAGGGCGAGGATCCATTGAATGTGGACTTTGATCGCGCCATGGAACTCATTAAGGAGAAGGAGAAGGCAGATGCACCCATCTATGAGTATAAGGATATGCCCGTGCAAAAAGGTGTGGGTAGATTTGGGCCATATTTAAAGTGGAACAATATGTTCATTAACGTGAACAAGAAATACGATTTCGATAACCTTTCAGATAACGATATAGAAGAACTTATCGAGGATAAATTGCGTAAAGAGCGTGAAAAACTCATACATCACTGGGAGGAAGAGGGTATAAGAGTGGAGAAGGCCAGATGGGGGAGGTTCAATGTGATTAAAGGTAAAACCAAGGTGGAGTTACCAAAAACTACAAAAGCAGAAGAACTTACGCTGGATGAGGTAAAGGAAATTATCGAGAAAAACACCAAAAAGAAGAAAAAACCTGCTGCTAAAAAGAAACCTGCTGCAAAGAAAAAAACTACCAAAAAGAAATAATGTATGGAGTTCGATTTTCTTAGTCCGGTACATGAAGATCTACTGGATGAGATCAAGAGTTTAAATGCTCAAACCATAGGTACCAATATTCGACTTCATACCGATAGATCGGGAATACCTGAGCTGGAGGGCGTGAAAGTTGCAATTTTTGGAGTTCGTGAGAATAGAAGAGCGGTAAGGCCTGAAAACAAACCAGATTTCTCTAACCTAAGAAAACAGTTCTATGGATTGTTTCCTGGTAACTGGAAATTGAAATTAGCAGACCTCGGCGATATAGAACCCGGGGCAACAGTGGAAGATACTTATTTTGCTGTGCAGAACCTGGTTGAAAGCCTTATTAAGCAGGATATAATACCGATCATACTAGGTGGTGGTCAGGATCTAATCTACGCTCAGTACCGAGCTTATGATAAATTAGATCAAATGGTTAACCTGGTAAATATTGATAAAAGATTTGATCTGGGGGATGCTGATAAAATAATTTCCAATCAATCTTATGTAGGAAAAATCGTAGTTGACCAGCCTTATAATTTATTTAATTACTCTGCAGTTGGATATCAAACCTATTTCAATTCTCAGGATGAAATTGAATTGATGGAAAGATTGTTCTTTGAAGCATATCGTTTGGGAGAAGTAACTTCAGATATTGCTCTTATGGAGCCTATTTTCAGAAGTGCGAATATTGTAGGTCTGGACCTGGGAGTCATAGATTCAGCAGCAATGAATTCAGCATATTTCAATTCTCCCAATGGCTTTAACGGCAGGGAGATATGTGCTCTTTCAAGATATGCCGGGATTAGCGATAAAGTTTCTTCTTTTGGTGTTTATGAGTATCAGGAACAATTGGGAGACCTTGCCAATATGCTGGTTGCCCAGATTATCTGGTATTTTATCGAGGGGGTGAATTATCGCACGAATGAGAATACTATTTCTGCGAAAAAAGAGTTTATTAAATATCAGGTTCCCATCGATGATGAGGTCCTTGTTTTTTTCAAAAGCCCTGTGAGTGGACGGTGGTGGATAGAAATTCCCTTTTTAACGAATGGGAATACTAAATTGAAAAGGCATACGTTATTACCTTGCAGCGAAGAGGATTATCTTGAGGCTTGCAATCAGGTGATTCCAGAGCGCTGGTATAAGGCAAAAAGAAAAAACGAAGTCTAAAAAAAATATATCCAGACATTATTCTGATTTACTGTATTTTTATCTGAAATATTGTTTTTTAAAAAATAATTAGATAGGTTTACTGCCGTAAATCAAAATGTCTTAACCTAAGATAATTATGAAGAAGTATATTTCGCTCATTGCTGTTCTGGCCTTGCTTTCTAGCTGTGGTGGAGGTGATCGTGGACAGCTTGTAGGTGCGGAGGGGAAGAAGTGGAATCCGGAGAAGCCTTATGGTATGACATTGATTCCTGGAGGCGCATTCATTATGGGTAAATCTGATGATGATATTGCTGGTCAAAAGAATGCACCCCCTAAAACAGTTACTGTTCGTTCCTTCTATATGGACGAAACAGAAATCACAAATGCAGAATACAGACAGTTTGTAGAAGATGTAAGAGATTCGATAGTACGGGTTAATCTGGCGATAATGGCTGAGCTTCAGGGGGCTGTGCCTGGAGATGATGGGATTGGAGAGTTTGCTTTTGCAGATGCCGATCCTGAAAATCTTACTCCATACCAGGAATACATGTTGAATACTTATGGTCAGGGTGGTCCCACCGATGATTACGAAAATAGAAAATTAAATACCGATGTTGATATTATCTGGGATACTGAAGATTATCCAGATGTTTATTATGCAGAGGTAATGGATTCTATGTACATCCCACTAGATGAGGTGTACAACGGTCAGCGTACCATCGATGTTAAAAAATTGAAGTTTAAATATTCCTATATGGATATTCAGGCCGCAGCAAGACAAAAAGGCAAGCGTAGTGATTTCATCAAAAAAGAAGAAGTCGCGATCTATCCAGATACGACTGTATGGATCAAGGATTTCAACTATTCTTACAATGAGCCTATGCATAATGATTATTTCTGGCATAGCGCATTCGATGATTATCCTGTAGTAGGTGTTTCATGGAAGCAGGCGAGAGCTTTTACACAATGGAGAACAAAATATCATAACGATTTTCGTCGTCAAAAAGGAGATGAGAACGTTCCAACTTACAGGCTGCCTACTGAAGGTGAATGGGAATATGCAGCCAGAGGCGGGCTTGAAGGAGCATCATATCCCTGGGGTGGGCCTTATACCCTAAACGATCGTGGATGTTTCATGGCGAACTTTAAGCCATTGCGTGGTGATTATGCGGCAGATCAGGCCCTTTACACCGTAGAAGCGAAATCTTACGATCCTAATGATTATGGATTATATAATATGGCAGGTAACGTGGCAGAATGGGTAGATTCTTCATATGATCCGGGTTCTTATGAGTATATGTCTACGATGAACCCTACCGTTAATAACCCAGAAGACCGTAGAAAAGTGGTTCGCGGAGGATCTTGGAAGGACGTTGCTTATTTCCTGCAGGTAAGTTCAAGGGATTATGAGTATATGGACTCAGCAAGAAGTTACATTGGGTTTAGAACCGTTCAGGATTATCTTGGAACCGATGTTACTTTAAATCAAAAAAATCCATAATAAACACTGGAACTTAAACCTATCAATAAAATCAACTAAGAAAATCTAAACATTAGAGTTATGGCAAATTCAAGATCAACAAAAAAAGTGACCAATATGGTGTATGGTCTGGGAGCATCTGTAGTTATTCTAGGTGCCCTATTTAAAATCATGCACTGGCCTGGTGGTAACCCAATGCTTATCGCGGGACTTATCGTAGAAGCCTTGGTATTCGCATATTCAGCATTCGAACCGGTAGATGACGAATTAGACTGGTCATTGGTTTATCCTGAATTAGCAGGAGGAACTGGAAAAAATAGAAGCGCAGTAGTTGCTGAAGAGAAAGAAGCAGAAGGAATGCTTTCGAAAAAATTAGACGCAATGCTTAAGGAAGCTAAATTAGACGCAAGCCTTATGGCCTCTTTAGGAGAGAGTATTAAAAGTTTTGAAGGAGCTGCCAAAGGTATTGCCCCTACCGTAGACTCTATGGCTTCTCAAAAGAAATACAGTGAAGAGCTAAGCGTTGCCGCTGCCCAAATGGAAACTTTAAATAATATATATAAAGCTCAGGTGGAATCTGCTGCTAAACAAGCTGAAGTTAACCAGGAGGTTGCTGAGAATGCTGGTAGGCTTAAAGCCCAAATGGATTCACTTGCAGATAATATGGAGTCATTAAATAATGTTTATGGTGGAATGTTAACCGCGATGAACGGAAAAGTTAGAGTCTAATTGATAATTTTTCAATTAAGCTGTTATATTAATTTAAAAACAACTAATTAGACATGGCATCCGGAAAACAATCGCCAAGGCAGAAGATGATTAACCTAATGTACCTGGTTTTCATCGCCATGATGGCACTGAATATGTCCAAAGAGGTTCTTACCGCTTTTGGACTGATGAATGAAAAACTAGATAAGACCGCCGAGAACTATACCGAAAGGAATACAGCTTTAATGGCCGGTCTTGCTACCAAGGTTGAGGAGCAACCTGCAAAATATACCAGCATTAAAAAAGATGCAGATAGAATTCATGAATTATCCTCAAACTTTACGCAATATATCGAGGGGATTAAAGAGGAGCTAAAAGCTTCGGTAGACAATCCTAAGGATTATGAGACCATGGACCAGTCTACGGTGATGGACCAAATGTTCTTCCAGAGTGGTAGAATCTCTCCAAAAGGAGAGGAGTTCCTTGCTCAGATAGAGACATACAGAAATGGTGTTTCTGAAATACTGGAGAATGGATACAATACCATCGCTCAAAAAGTGAATGTTCAGAAAGAATTTTCCACAGATCCTGAGAATGTTGAAGGAGCAAAAGTACCGTGGTTAAAATATCGTTTTGAAGGTTTTCCACTGGTAGCCTCTATAACCCAGCTTACCCAAATGCAGGCCGACGTAAAGAGTACCGAAAGCGAAATACTTTCCTCTATGCTTTCGGGCCAGTTGCAAAGTGATGTTTCTCTTAAGAATTATGAAGCTATCGTAATTCCAAGTAAACCTGCTTTCTTTAGTGGTGAGAATTTTACCGGGAAAGTAGTTCTTGGTCGTTTTGACAATACTTTACAGTTTGAGAACGTTGTAGTAAACGGTAAGAAAGTAGATAATACTGAGGCTGGACAGGTAGTTCTTGATTTCCCAGCTGGAAATGTAGGGGAACAAAAAATTACAGGGGAACTTCAGTATATGGAGAACGATTCTTTGAAGAGTATTAAGATATCAGATTCTTATAATGTAATACCACTTCCTAATTCTGCAGTAATTTCTGCAGATAAAATGAACGTGGTGTATCGTGGAGTTCAAAACCCAATGACTATTTCTATTCCGGGGGTAAGCAGTGTTAGCGCTAATGCTCCGGGCCTTAGACAGTCTGGAGGTGCGGGAAGTTATCTTATGGATGTGACCACATTACAGGCCAGGGAAGTTACTATTAGTGTTAGTGGGACGCTTCCAGGTGGTAAAACGGTTTCAGATAAGAAGACTTTCAGAGTTAAGGATATTCCAAGACCGGTAGGTACCGTTCGTGGAGAAGATGGTGCTGTTTCCATGCAAAGAAACAGTCTGGAGATCGCGACTATAGGTGCTAGTTTGCCAGATTTCGATTTCGATCTTAATCTAAACGTAACCGGATTTAAATTTAAAGTACCTGGACAACCAACCATTATTGTTAATGGTAGCAGGTTAGACGATAGAGCTAAGGCGGCCTTAAGGCGTGCCGGAAGAGGTGAGTCGGTTCAGATTTATGATATTTCAGCTTCGCTTGCAGGTAACTCTAGCTATAAGCTAAAGAAAGTTGCTCCTGTAGTGATTGAGCTTACGAACTAAAATTTATTAAAAAATGAGCTTGAAAGAATTTTTTGTATATGGATTTGTGATGATGATGGGTGCGTCTTCTTTCGGTCAGGCAAATATCCTGAACGCCAACAAACCCGAAGATATCGGGAAGAAGTCGGAAGTTCAGGCATTGGTAGATGCAGAGGATAAGCCATTGGAATATGGCTATGTTGGGGATCGTGATATCCTGTGGTCTAAAGGGACCTGGGAAATTATCGATCTAGATGAAAGAGTGAATTTTCCACTTTATTATCCTATAGATACCAATAATATTGGATCTAATAGAAGATCACTTTATGATGTCCTGGTAAGAGCTATCAAGCAGGGTAAGATCGAAAATATCTATGCAGATTCTTATTTCCAGGAAAAAAGAACTTTGAAGGATATTAGAGCTACTCTTTCTAAAATTGATACTACAGATCTTGGTATCGAGCAGTATAATGCCGGGGAACAGGTAGACGAACAGTTTATAGATCGTCGTGATTTAGGTTCTGCAGATATTGCTGAATATCATATTCGCGGGATGTGGTATTTTGATAAGCGCTTAGCTGAATTGAAATATCGTTTACTTGGTATCGCTCCGGTCGCGCCAGATGTAAACTTTATAGATTCTGGACAAACAGACCTTGTAGAATTGTTCTGGGTATGGTATCCAGATGCCAGACAGGTTTTGCATGATGCCAAGGTATTTACCGGTAATAATACTTCCCAGGTGGTTTCTTTTGATCATTTATTGAACTCAAGAAGATTTGATGGAGTGATCTATAAAGAAGATAACGTCCAGGGGGATCGTGAGATCGATGAATACATAGCAGATAATGCATTTATGCAGCTACTCGAATCTCAGCGAATCAAAGAACAAATAAGGAACTTTGAACAGGATATGTGGAGTTATTAACTTCATTTACAGATAAAATTAAAGCGCCTTTTAAAGGCGCTTTTTTTATGCTCAATCTTGATATTGGCCAATTAGCTTAATATCTTTAGCCCATGTTCGATTATATTATAGTTGGTCTTGGCCTAAGTGGTCTCGCGGTCGCTGAAGAATTAGAAAAAAGGGGTAAGAAGTTTATCGTTTTCGAAGATAATTCTCAAAGTTCTTCATACGTAGCCGGAGGTAT
>JBFIMP010000078.1:0-10478 GCA_041611635.1 Christiangramia sp. | reverse complement strand
AAGCGAGCCCAGTCATTAAGCCCCCGGTTCTCATGAATAACAATTACAGATTTCGCTTTTTCCTTTACCTCTGGATAAACTACAAATGCTTCAAACTCCCGGTCTCCATGGGAAAGCGTAACCCATTCATGATGCCTGGACGAGCTGGAAAGTTCTGCTGTTTCAGAGTTTTTAATGTTTTCCTTACTCTTTTCACTCTTATTCTTACATGAAAATAGTACAGCAGTAAAAAACATCAATACGAACCCCAATCTAAAGCACTGCATAATATCGAATTTTTCTTATCTAAAGGTGCCTGATGGAAAGACAACCAGACTTTCGTGGCCGTTCTTACCAACCGCGGCTACCCCGAAGAGGTAATTATCTATTACGATACCTTCCAGGGTAAATTCTGTAACGTCACCAACGAATCTGGAATGTTGCCATTGCGGCGCGGTAGTATCTCTCCAGTATATTTTATAGCCGGCAATATCACCTTCTACAGCTTCCCACCTTAATTTTGTGCTGGGCTCCACGATTCCCCCAATTTCTACTTTGGCTGGTGCGGGTGGTGCCCAGGCTAGGCTAGCAAGATTTATGGCATTTACTGCGGTTAATTTTTTAGCATAATCAAAATTCACTCCTTCTACCACATCACCATATTTAATTCCGTTTTCGGTGCGTATATCCTGATGCTGACGGTTGTAATTTTCATGTGCCTCCATAATTCTTACTCCGGCAAAACCAAGGTCGTTAAAAGGACGGTGATGACCTCCCCGTCCAAACCTATCCAGGCGATAGATCATCATTGGGTTCATTTCTGGCATATAGGTTTCAACATGATCATGTATATATCT
This sequence comes from Christiangramia sp., assembly GCA_041611635.1. Taxonomy (GTDB): domain Bacteria; phylum Bacteroidota; class Bacteroidia; order Flavobacteriales; family Flavobacteriaceae; genus Christiangramia. Next base: position 9,642 of record JBFIMP010000078.1, on the reverse strand, counting down.
AGCCAATTGTCTGGATATACCATCAACTTCACCACCATAGAACCTTCTCATTCTTCTTTCGCGTTCAGTTTCGGTAGGAGGGACAGGTTCAGAAAAGATCCTGAAACTTCTATTATCAATAACACCGTCTACACCTTCAATATTCCCAATCATATCATTATTAAGAATTCCTATGATGTCCCAGTTATTTTTCTTGGCATACTCAGCAAGGCCTTTACCACCGAAAAGGCCCTGTTCTTCGCCAGACAAACCAACATAAATAATACTGCTTTCAAAATCATATTGAGACAATACGCGAGCTGCCTCTATAGTACCGGCCATTCCACTGGCATTATCATTAGCGCCTGGAGCATCTGTTGTGAAATCCATGGTGTTACTGGCTCTGGAATCTATATCACCGCTCATTATCACGTAGCGATTTGGATATTTGGTTCCTTTTTGAATTGCGACTACATTTATCACCCAGGCTTCTTTAGGTATACGTTCACCATCTTCTGGAGTTACATAATCTTTTTGATAAAATACATCAAGACAATTATCGCAATTAGAAGATATATTCTCAAATTCAGATCTAATCCATCTTCGGGCGGCGCCAATTCCCCTGGTATCAGAAATGGTATCGCTAAATGTATTTCTAGTACCAAAGCCGGCTAGTTTCCTAATATCGTGTTCAATGCTATCGGCCGACACCTTGTCTATGATTTCGTATAGACGTTGGTCGGTTTCCTGGGCATTCGAATAAAAGGTTACTATGCTTAAGGCAATGAAGGTCAAGATTTTTCTAGGGAATGATTTCATGTGTTTCTTTTTATGAGCCCTCTAAAATACAGAAGTTTTAATGATTTAAAAAAAGAAAGCCCCGGGGAAGTCTCCCCGGGGCTTTGAAATATTAATTTTTTATAAATTAACTTGCCACATCGTGCATTTCAGCTTTCGCCTTGTTAATTTTCTCTTCAGATTTAGAACTTGTAAGGTTAGCTTTCGTTCTGGCTTTAAGAGCTTCTACTTTGTGATTTATAGAATCTGTAAAGTCGTGTATACTTTTATTCGCGCCTTTAATATAGTCATCGCCTTTCGCTGTAATAGCTTTACGCGTATCCTTTCCTTTTTTTGGTGCATATAAAAGTCCCACAACCGCTCCTGCAACTGCTCCGGAAACTAATCCTAATAACAATTTTCCTGATTTCATAGTATTTGGTTTTAAATTGGTTTGATTTAAATTGATAAGGTAAAATTAAGTAGAAAACAGGTCGATACCATAGGCTATGAGTTAATGTATATTTAAACTTTCAAAACAATTGCTAATTAATTTAACATTGGAATTTTGCTACAGATTATCCATGAATTTTTCCAGTAAAATTCGAACTTTAGGTGTGCCTTCTACATAATACCGGGCACTGGTTTTTTTAATACCTACTTTTACCGTATACGACGATTCAGGTAATTCCTGGAACATATATTCATCTGTCCAGTCATCTCCAATAGCAAAAATAAAATCGTAGTTTTTACCTATGAGTTTTTTCGAGGATGCCTTTCCTTTATTCACATCGCTACTTTTTATTTCCAGAACCTTATTTCCTTCCAAAACGCTTAAACCGCGGTTAGAAATCAATTCTTTAAGTACCATACTCAATTCATTGGCTCTAATTTCTCCTAATTCAGGATCTGCTTTTCTATAATGCCAGGCTAGGGAATAGTTCTTTTCTTCGATAAAAGTACCGGGAGTTCTGTCTACGAAATTTTCTATAACAGGTCTCACGGCATCCATCCATTCGCTCTTAACATTTTCAGACAGTTCCCATTCACCATCGATCTGCCTCATCCATACCCCGTGTTCTGAAATAAGTTCTACAGGAACATCTTTCCACCAGCTACCAAGGGTATGCTTATCTCTACCGCTAATTAAAATGACATCTGTATTTTCCTTGGCATTAAGAGATCTTATTAATTCTTTTAATTCCTGGTCTGGACGCGCATTTTCTGGCTTATCTACAAAATTCACCAGGGTCCCGTCATAATCTATAAAGAGAATTCGTCTTTTGGCATTTCTGAATTGTTCCATGATATCTTCAGAAATATCATTTGTGATCCTGATAGACTTAAAGGAATCACGATTCTCTTTGGTGGCCCTAAGAGCTTTCATAAAATCATTTGCCCACTTTTCAACGCTATATCTTCTAAGCCTTTTCTGAAGCATTTTATTCCTTTCTATCTGTTCTTCTACAGGCATTTCAAAAGCCGTTTTAAGAGCTTCTGAAACCTGCTCAAAATTATTAGGGTTTATAATCAGCGCTTCGTTCATTTCGTGTGCCGCACCCGCCATTTCACTTAAAATCAGGACTCCGGTATGATTTGTTCTTGTAGCGATATATTCTTTTGCAACGAGATTCATACCATCACGAATAGGAGTGAGCAGGGCGATATCACAGGTAGTATATAGATCTATAAGGTTGTTAAAAGGCATAGAGCGATAAAAATACCATATAGGGGTCCAACTTACGGTGGAGAATTTACCGTTGATCCTCCCCACCAGTTCATCGATCTCTCTTTTGAGTCTTCTGTATTGTGGAACATTAGATCTTGAAGGAACCGCTAACATTACCAGCCTCACCTTTTCTATATATTCCGGGTTCTTATCCAGGAAATATTCATAAGCTCTAATACGGTGTGCAATACCTTTCGTATAATCCAGCCTGTCTATACTTAGAATCATTTTTGCATCTGGCGTAGCTTCAAGATGATGGTCCAGTCTTCTTTGCAATTCAGACTGATCTGCCGTGGTACTCTCAAAATGATTCAATGCCGCCTTTTCAAATTTCTTATAATCGATTCCCATGGGGAAAGAATCTACTTTCACGATCCTTTCCGGAAGGGTAATCTCGTTAAAATCCACCTGATGCCTTAAAATACGACTCACCGAACTTAAAAAGTGACGCTCATAATCATAGGTATGAAAACCAATAAGGTCTGCTCCTAATACTCCTTTAAGAACTTCATCTCTCCAAGGTAGGGTTCTGAACACCTCGTAAGAGGGAAATGGGATATGATTAAAAAAGCCAATAACTGCCTCAGGTCTTTGTTCCCTTATCATATTAGGAACCAGTAATAGTTGGTAATCATGTACCCAGATCACATCACCGTCTTCGTAATATTTCAAGATCTCGTCGGCATATTTTTGATTTACCTGTTTATATGTTCTCCAATATTGGTCATCAGATTCGGTGTATTCCATAAAATAGTGGAAAAGGGGCCAGATAGTACGATTACTAAAACCGTAATAAAAACCATCAATTTCATCTGAGGTTAAATGAACAGCTACACAATTCTCTTCCCGGGCTTTTTTCTGAACATCTCTTTTAAGATCCTCAGGAATTTCTTCTTCGGTAAGACCGGGCCAGCCAATCCAAACGCTATCCCCGTCCTTATGAAATGATTTTAAACCGGTTGCGAGTCCACCCACACTTGGAGTGACATCCAGTTTGCCATTTTCGATGGAAATTTGCAGTGGTAATCGGTTGGAAATAATAATTGTTTTACTCATAATAATATCTAAATGCTGTTGTGACGAATTTGATTTTTATTAAATTTCCGAAAATCATTTTAGACAGCAATTGATTTATAACAATTTTTAGATTTATGGATAATCTCGACTACGGTATAATAAGTAATTGTAAAAGCGCTGCTTTAATCTCGAAAACGGGCTCTATGGACTGGTGCTGTTTGCCTAATTTTGACTCTTCGGCCATGTTTGCTAAGATTCTCGATGAGAAGATTGGTGGAAGCTTTGAGATACTTATAAATGATGAATATAAGATCAAACAGGAATATCTTTGGGAAACCAATATTTTAAGTACCGTATTTGATAACGGCACAGACTCTTTTCAGCTGATAGATTTTATGCCAAGATATCCGAGAGAAGATGGTTCATTTTATGCGCCACCAGATATTATAAGATTTTTCAGGCTTATTAGCGGTAAACCAAAATTTACCATTAAATATGATCCCAAACTGGATTTCGCAAAAGAAAGGACCTATAATGAGCATAAAGGGGAGTATATAAAAAGCTTCACAAAGGAAGGCAAATATGACACTGCTTTTTTATATTCAAGTTTTAACCTTCAGGATATCCTGGACCAGAAAGAGGTTACTCTGGAAAGCAATCAATACTGCCTGGTTGGGTACCATGAAAAACTGGTAGAGCAATCACTGGATAGATCTTATCTAAAATTCCAGAGGACCAAGGTTTACTGGATGAACTGGAGTGATAAAACCACAAGATATACGCATTATGGGAATGAGATCATGCGAAGTGCGCTGGTTCTCAAAGCACTGAGCTATAAAAAATCTGGAGCTGTACTGGCTGCGGCCACGACTTCGTTACCAGAAACCATAGGTGAAGAGCGTAACTGGGATTATCGTTTTTGCTGGATTAGGGATGCATCTATGGTAATCAAGGTAATGGCCGGTCTTGGTCACATTAAATCTGCCAAGGATTTTCTTCAATTTATCATAGACATCATACCTAATAAAGATGAGAAGATACAAATCATGTATGGCATTAGTGGAGAAAAGGAGTTGACAGAGCATATCCTGAATCACCTTTCTGGCTATAAGGGATCTCATCCGGTTAGAACGGGGAATGCAGCCTATATTCAAAAGCAGAATGATATTTACGGAATTCTGATGGAGGTTATCTATCAGCAATTCTTAATGTTCGAAACCTCTCTGGAAAATTCAGAGGCTTTATGGACGGTAGTTCGAGGTATTGTAATGATCGTTGAAGAGAACTGGAAAAAACCAGATAAGGGAATCTGGGAACTTAGAACAGAAGATCGTCACTTCGTATTTTCGAAACTTCTTTGCTGGGTGGCCATAGACAGAGCTATTAAGATAGGTGAGGTGCTTAGAATGGGGATTAACGATACAAACTGGAAGGTCCTTAGGGAAGAGATCTATGAAGATATCTATGAGAATGGATGGAATGAAGAAAAGCAGGCTTACGTACAATATTATGGGTCTTCAGATCTGGATGCCTCAACTTTATTGATGCAGCCTTATGGTTTTATTGAAGCAGACGATCCAAGATTTGTAAGCACGGTTCAGGCTACTGAAAGAGAATTATGCGAAGATGGTTTAATGTACAGATATAAGAATAATGACGATTTTGGAAAGCCAACATCCTCTTTTACTATTTGTACCTTCTGGCTTATAGATAGTCTTTACAAAATAGGCGAGAAGAAAAAAGCTAAAGATATGTTTGACCAGCTTTTATCTTATAGTAATCACCTTGGCCTGTTTAGTGAAGATATAGATTTCAAAACCAAAAGACTGCTTGGAAATTTTCCACAGGCGTATTCACATTTAGCCTTGATCGAAACTGCAGCTAACTTTAGTAAGGGGATTGCCACAGAGGGCATGATGTTCCACGATTAATTTTCGGGATCCTTGTGAATGGAAATTCTAGCTTTTGGAAGCGATTCCGGGTAATTCTTCTGGATAAAATCCAGTAGTTTTTCCCTGAGATAAACTCTTAGGTCCCAGGCGGCAGGTGAATTTTTGGCACTAACCAATACCCTTAATTCCACCGATTTTTCGGTGGTGTTGGTTACCTGAAGCACATCAACCTTACCATCCCAGAGATCTGTGGATTTTAGAAGTCTTGTTTGCTCTTTTCTTAGGGCATCAACCGGTAGTTGATAATCTACATAAAGAAAGACGGTTCCAAGAATATCAGCAGAGTTGCGGGTCCAGTTCTGAAATGTCTTTTCTATGAAATAGGTTGTTGGTACAACCAGTCTTCGTTTGTCCCATACCCTCACCACCACGTAGGTAAGATTAATTTCTTCTATCCAGCCCCATTCATTTTCTACGATTACGACATCGTCCAGACGAATAGGCTGGGTAATTGCAATCTGGATTCCGGCAAGCAGGGTTCCTATGGCTTTCTGGGCGGCCAGGCCAATAATGATGCCTGCTATCCCAGCAGAGGTAAGCACACTAATACCTACAGACCTAATGCTTTCAAAACTCATTAGGGCAACACCTATTGCCAGGATCACAATGATAAAGATGATGATATTCTCAAGGATCATGTACTGTGTATAGACCTTTCTGGCTTTTAGATTATCTGAACTACCAACATCATATTTCTTCAATATCCTTTTTTTAAATACTTTAAAAAGCAAGATCAGGAACCAGGCAATGCTAAGTATAATTCCAAGAACACTAATGTGGTCTACGATAAACTTGGTAGTCTCAAATATGAAAATATCACTAATTATAGCGATCTGGGCGATAAGACTTGCCAGGAATATAAGTAACGGAATACGAATCTTATACGCGAAATTTACCGGAAGGATATTTCGGGGGTCTTTTCCAACCTTTTTAAGAATATAACTTGTAAGGGCAAAACTGATTATAAGAATTAAGATTCCAATGATTACGTAAGTTGGCATGTTTCTATCAATCACTAGCATACTTGAAGGAGTTTATACTTTAAAGTTATACTATCTGTGCAAACCCGGGAAGATGAGCCTTGAGTTTAACCTAAAAGGTTTTCGGAGATTATTTAGAGTCTTTTTTATTTTCCAGTTCTACCCGGTCTTTAGTGAGGTAGATACCGTCCTCAAGTTCACCAATGTATTTCACTAATTTCTCTCTCAACTCGCAATGCAGATCCCAGGTGGTTGGATAATCCTTTCCGCTGGCAAGACATCTCAATTTTAGGGATTTGGAGTCCATGGCAAAAACCTGCACCAGGGGAGTTTTTTCCTCATCTCCATCCCATTTATCAGAGTTTTTGACCAGCTCTTCAAACTTGGAACGTACTTTAGAAACATCTATTCTATGATCTGCATATACTTCAATTTCCCCGATAGTCTGGGAATTCGTCATAGAAAGATTCTCAAAGCTATTCGAAATTACGGCTTTAAGAGGAATTACTTTTCGGCGTAAATCCCATGTCTTGAGAACCATATAGGTGAAAGTGATATCTTCAACAAATCCATAAGAATCCTCTATGATCACGGCATCTCCAATTTTGGCCGGTTTGGTAATCGCTATTTGTATACCAGCGATAATATTTCCCAGGGTACTTTGAGCAGCGATACCAAAGATCACCGTAGCGATCCCAGCGGAAGCCATTAAAGAAAAACCTAACCTCTCCAGCGAGGGAAATTGGGAAAAGATCACCGACACTCCCAGGATCACGATCACAAATATGAATATTCTTCGACCTACAGAAATATAGGTCATTAATTTCTTAGCCTCGGCATTCTGTTCATCGTTGAGGTCTCCTACTTTATTTTCGGCAAAGAAGTCCATGATATAATCTATAACTCGCATTACGAGCCAGGTAATTATGCCTATAACCGAAATAAGCAGGATAGTGTAAAGTCCGCGGGCCAGAGGACCTGTAAACGAAATAAGCTTATTAAGCAAAAGGTAGAATGCCAAAATACCTATTGCAGCACCAGCGGGAGAAGCCAGGCGGTAAGCGATGTTCTTAATCCAGTATTTTCCAGTATTGGTAAAGATCTTTCTTATATAATGAGATACAATTTTTGAGATGAAATAGGCCAGAAGGATTAGGATAATCGTTCCAATGAATTTCCAAACGGGTATTCCAAAAAGCTTGAAACTGATCCATTTTGGGATCATCCTGTCTAATTTCCGGGGCCCGAAAGAATTATACAAAGGTTCAATGTTTTCTACCGTTTGTGCTGAAATAAGCCAGATAGGACTTTTATCTTCATATTTAACTCGCTGAAGCCTGAAATTGATATCGCGATTGTTAAGTTCTGTTTTACCAAAACTTATGCTTCTTCTTGGTTTTCCTGCAATCGCCTTATTGGTGGCAGTGCTAAAATCTACCTGCCCATCGGGTCGGTCTGAAATATTATCCCAGGGTATGGAAATTCTCTGGTTCAATACAAAATTCAATTTCTCTGCCAGGATACCAGCGTCTTTCCTTGTTAAATGATCGGGGAGAAGGTTTAAGTTCAATGCATATGCGGCCTGCTCGTAATTCTTATTTCTTGCATTAATTATGAAATGCTCCAGGGTAGCCTGAGGAGTTTGCAGGTTGATATCGTCTGGGGGGAAATCTATACCTTTATTCCAGCGAGATATATTAAAATAGGCATTTGTATATTCTCCCAGGGAGTTGCCTGCATTTGCAGTGCTATCTTCTAAAATATAACCTTTGGGAGGTAATTGCTGATCTTTAGATTGACCTACCGTGTCCTTATCCTGCTGGAGGGAAAAACTGAGAGAATAATTCAGAAGGAATACGAGTATTAAAATTTTAGTCCTGGCTGAAGTCATTTTATTCTTTTTAGTCTAAAAAGAAAGATACTATAAATAGGAAAAAAAATAGTTAAGACCTTGGTAATAATGAAAAAAGCCACCTTTTTAGGTGGCTTCATATTTTTGAATAATTAAAAAAAATTAGTTTACGAAACCAGTTCTTGGTCCACCATCCATGAATACTGTTCTCATGCGAGCTTTCTGTCCTTCAGAAAACATGTACATACACTCATCATATACATAATCCATATAGTTCATCGTCATGTCTGCAGATTTGCAGTTAACCGTAGGATAGGATGGGCATCCGTAGTTTGGACCATCAGAATCTGGTGTATCTGCTACGAAATCATCCTGGCGGCATCTACCATCTCCCCAGATGTGACGAAGGTTTAAATAGTGACCAACTTCGTGAGTGGCTGTTCTTCCCTTATCGTAAGGAGCTGATACGAATCCTGTATTTCCAAAAAACTGAGGGGCGATAACCACACCATCAGTTGCCGCTGGACCTCCCGGGAATTGAGCGTATCCTAGAATTCCACCACCAATATTAGCGACCCAGATATTCAAGGTATTAGAAGGAGATACCGGAGGATAAGCAGCTTTTACTGCATCATTGGTTCCCCAATCAGTTCTTGAATTACTGTGACGATACACTGCAGAAAGAGTAAATGAAACCTCCGAGTCTGCTACTAGATCGGCAAATTCTGCCGGGGCACTGCTTGCATCGGCATTAGTAGCTCTAAAATCTGCATTTAGCACATCTATTTGAGAGTTGATCTGCTCATCTGAGATATTCTGCTGAGAATTGCTGTAAACAACATGTACCACAACCGGAATATTTACTATTCCTAGATTATCGGTCACAGGTGGTTCAGATCCGTCGCCTCCACTTCCAGGTTTACCACCCTTGGCGTTCTGTGATTTGGCAAGAATAGAACGGGTATTCTTTTCAATATCATACATTTTTTCGTGAAGCCCTTTGTTTTCGTTTAGCAGACGATTTAAGTTTTTCATACTGTAACATTTATCTGGCGCACTGTCAGATCTTTTTTCATCTGAAGAGTCGGTATAAAGGTAAAAGTCACTCATGTCTACCTGAGCCTCTTGTTGCTCACTTGTAATGTTTTGGTTTGGGTCCTGCTCACAAGAAGCAAAAAGGAAGGCAAGGGCAGCCATTCCTAAAAAAACTTTTTTCATAATTAATAGGGTTTAGTTTGATTTAAATCGAAGATATTTAAATTTTCACGGTTCCTTAACGCTATTCCAAAGTTTTTGTGACATTTTTAAAATTTTTGCAAATTTCATAAAAAAAGCCACCCAATTGGGTGGCTTTTT
>JBFIMP010000077.1:0-10535 GCA_041611635.1 Christiangramia sp. | reverse complement strand
GAATATACATTTAGATCTACCTGCATTTCATTGTAACCTTCGTACCCCATGAAATTAGGGTAATTTACTCCATAGTAACTAACATCTGCCAGAACATGGATTAAACAAACTTCTGCCCCGAGTTTTTTAGCAAGAGCGTATCCTTGATTTGCTACTATTTCTGACCTGGGATTGTAATCCAGACCAATTAGAACCTTTTTCATAACTCTTTTTAATGATTGGTTCTTCTAAGGTAAGTAAAAAACACCTTATTCCGAGGTATTCTCCATCAGGGTTTACCGGGAAAAGCGTCTACAGGTTTAATAAACGCTATATATAATAAACATGGGCCTTCTCCATTGCAACGTGCTTCGTGAGGTTTTTTCTCAGGTCCATAGGCATAATGGCCCGCTTTAAGGGTTTTAGTATCTTCCCCTTCGTAGGTAACCTCCAATTCTCCTTTTAGAAGGATCATACGTTCCGCAGAGCTATGCCAGTGTTCTGGAATATCTGTATCTGGCTCGAATTTGAACAAGACATCTGCATTATTTTTCGACAGGTCCCCGTGAAGAAGTGTAACCTTACATCCATTAGGAATAATATCTGGACAGGCACCCCATTCCATATTACCGTCTAATAAATTAATTGCCACTGAATTTTCAGTTTGAGCACTCAATTGGTTGTAAATTCCAGGTAGAAAAAAGATCATTAGAAAAATGATAATTGATCTTTTTAATTTTTCAGATTTTGAATAAATATCCATTTGCTTAGGTTTTAATTATTAATATATGAGTAAGCTTTGGATGAATGATAAAATAAAGGACTCACTTGATTTATAAAATTAGTTCATATAAGTGCAAAATTTAATGGGGGGAAACACGATATTCTAAACCACAAAAAAATCATCTGAAATATGACCATCGTCATCTAATTTAATACTCTAAAGTTCAGTAAAGATTCAGTTTTGAAGTATCTTTAGGAAGGTAATCCAATAAATCTTTAGTGTTATGAAAACAACAAGAGAATCTGCCAGAGAGGCAAGTCATAAAAACCTGGTTCATGTTCTTACAGATCTCCTGGAGAAGAATTATGATGCAGAGAAAGGCTATAAAAAAGCTTTGGAACACGCAACAAATCCTGATCTCAAGAATTTTTTAAAAAATCAGGCTGTACAGAGAAATCATTTTGCCACAGAATTGGATAAATACATTCACCAGTTAAATGAACATCCAGATGATAGAAAAACCGGAACAGCACTGGGTAGTCTTCACCGATTTTGGATGGATTTTAAAAGTACTTTGACCAAGCAAAATGATGAATCTATACTCGAAGAGTGTCTTCGTGGTGAAAAGGCGAGTTTGAAAGAATATAAGGAAAAGCTCGAAAAGAATATTCTTAATCCTAATGTTAAGCAAATGCTGGAAGAACATAGGAACAAAATTCTAAAAACGATAACACAGATTAGAAGCCTTGAAGATCTCGAAGGATAGAATATTAAAAGCCGGTAATTAGCCGGCTTTTAAATACATTATATGGGATACGTTTTTTAATTCTTTACCACTATAAGTTCAGCCTTTGCTCCTGTTAAGAGATTCCATTCCTTAATCGCGATCTGTTCTCCTTTTTCGCTTAATACTCTTAACTCTGCGGTATTAGGCCCAGAACTCCCCTGATTTAAAGCCACAAATTGTATGCTATTAAATCCATCCTGTAAAGTCACCAATATTGGCTGAAAACCAGCATGTAAATTTACACTAGCCGCTACCACTTGTCCATTTACGATGATCTTTACCTTATCACCATCTATATACTGATGGTCTCTACAATAGACTTCTACAAACCTTCCTTTAGTTACCACATTTCCAAGACTCTGGTCTTTCCTGTATTCCTCTCTAATTTCCTTGTCTTTACTCCATTTCTTTTTGATGACATCTGCCTCGGTCATTAATCCATTTGGATTTTCTCTAAGATCGATCGCTTTAGGTTTTTCTTTTAAGAACCTGCTTTCAGTTTCGGTTTCTTCTCTTTTAAGTATGGGAAAACCAGTAGAATTGGATTCTTCAGCCTTAATAATAGGTCCGGTATTGGTCGTACGCGGTATTTCAATTTGAGCTGTAGCCCCTAAGCTTAGGAAAAACAGGAAAATAAAGAGTAATCTGGTGCTCATGATCTATGGATTCGTATCTTATCTTCTATTATATCAAAAATACAGCCAATTTTTCAATAATGCAGGTTAGCTATGTATCCAATGTGTTTTAGACGAGAAGAAGTTGTGTTTTTTTGAATATAGAAGACTTAGATTTTAATTTAAAAAAAAGATCCGTCAAACGTAGGATCCTTTTCATTCTGCAAAAATGCTGACTATTTATTCTGGAAAGTCAGGATTTGCTTTCACCTCCTCAATCTGAGCCGTGTGCCTTTCTGTATGGCCAGCCATAAAGAGAACGGTTTGGTAGGCATCGATCATTCCAAATGGAAATTCGTTCACATAATTACGCATATCTACTTCAGCTCCTTCAAGCCAATCCACGATAGCTCCCCTTTGGTCCATAAAAGCCTCTATGGCTTCATCTGCCTCAGAGAATTTCCCTGAAGGCTGGAATTGATCCTGGGTTTGTATTTTCTCGGATCTATTAGTAATTAACGCAACGACATCCTCGTCACTCATTTTGATTTCTGATTTTTTGTCCAGGTTTTCACCAGCCTGTATTCTGGTCTCTAGCATGGATTTTAAAGCTCCTTCCACAATGATGATATGTTCTACTATCTGGGCTACAGACCAACTTTCATCATCTGGCCTGAATTGCATTTGCTCTGCAGAAAGGTCATCCAGGCTCGCCTCAAGAGATTCTTTTGTTTCATCTAGATATCCAAATATGTCTTTAATATCTCTGGAGATATTCGTGACTAATAGACCGTCTGATTCCTTTAGGAATTCTACATTTCCTGTAGAATCTGAATAGAAAAGAGCAAAGCTCAAAAAAATGATCAATATTTTCATGATTAAGGTTTTAAATTAATTCCAGTTAATTATGTTTTCAGTTATTAAAGCCTGAATGTATATTCTCTATTTCTTTTTAAGCATGGTAACATAGGTCCTTAGTTCTTTAAATTTTGAACCATCAGAATTGGAAAAGATGTAAACATCGCAGAAGGCATATTTTTTCTTTTTCCCTGGTTCTACATAGAACTCTACTATACCTTCAACCACAGATTTTTCTTTGTTGGAGATTATCTCGCTTATTTTGATCTCTGTTGGCCCTCCGTGACGCATTCTATCAAGAGATTTTTCAAAATCTTTCCTGCCAGAAATGGTTTTTTCTCCAATTATTTTCCATTTCACATCATCGGTTACACTCCTGGCCAGGAAGTCTGTATCACAACTCGCAAAGGCTTCATTTAGCTTTTTTATTAACACATCTCTCTCCTTCATAATTTCAATTATTTTGCTCGATAAGGGAAAGTAAATTTCCCGCAGGATCTTTAAACCAGGCTATCGCTGTAGGTTGGGACCCGCGATGTATCCCCTTGGCATCTGTTCTAATCTTGCCGTCGTAAATTTCAAACTTTACCCCTTTTTCTGTAAGTTCGTCTACCTGTTCCTCAATATCTGGCACATAAAATTTCAGGACCGGGAAATCTGCAGGTTTATGATCCTTTTTAGGGTAAATAAGAACCGAGCAATGCCCTGGATCCAACTCCAAAAGACCTAAAGAATTTTCCCTAAGATTGAGACCCAGTATTTTTCCGTAGAAATATTTAGTCTTTTCCATATCATTAGTAGAAAACGTAGAAAAAGCATCGCAGTTCTTTAACATAAGCCTGATATTAAGTTTGTTACCTCATAAATTTACATTTTTATTTTCAAAATTTTTATAGAAAGATATAGCTTTAAAAATCCCGGTTTTTTGATCAACCAACTGTATAAAAATGATAAATACGGTCTATCCTTCTGTGCTTTTAAGTTCTATCTGGAAAAGCTTAAATTTGAGCTCTAATCAATTATCAGATCATTATGGAGGTTCAGGAAATCCTTAAAACCAATTCTATCGCAAACAGGTTCATTTCTCAACTTAGAGATACCAGTATACAGAAAGACAGAATGCGTTTTAGAAGGAATATAGAACGGCTTGGAGAAATCATGGCTTATGAACTGAGTAAGGAATTAGATTATGAAAAGAAGGAGGTAAATACCCCTCTGGGAAAATCGAATATCCCCATGCCGAAAAATGAAATTGTGATCTGTTCTATTCTTCGTGCTGGATTACCGCTACACCAGGGAATATTGAATTATTTTGATGATGCTGAAAATTCATTTATTTCCGCTTACAGGCATCACCCAGACAATGATGAAAAATTCGAGATCCTGGTAGAATATTTAGCCTCACCATCTCTCGAAGGGAAAACACTGGTTCTGGCAGACCCAATGCTGGCTACGGGAAGATCTTTTGTAAATGTGCTTGAAGCCCTCAAATCTATGGGGAAACCAGCTAAAATTCATCTGGTATCGGTTATAGGATCTGATGAAGGTGTAGAATATCTGAAAACTGAATTTCCAGAAGATTCGAAACTATGGATCACCACTATAGACCACGAATTAGATAAGAATGGTTATATAGTTCCAGGCCTGGGAGATGCGGGTGATCTATGTTATGGCAACAAAATGCAACACTAGAAAGGATAACCTATAGCGAAATTAAAAATAGGGCTTCCAAAGTCGTTTACCCAACGATTACCTGCTGGTTCCCTGGGATCATGTAAAGGAAAGGCCAGGTCAAATCGTATTACAAAACTTTGAATATCTATCCTCAATCCAACACCCGTACCTATTCCCAGTTCATTCATGAAACTTGAACTGAATTCACCCGAACCTTCACCGTCCCTGTTCGTAGTTTCTGGTCGCGCTTCTGAAGTCCAGATGTTTCCAGCATCAACAAAGAAAGCCCCATTTAAATAGGTAACAATTGGAAACCGGTATTCTGCATTCGCTTCAAGGCGAATATTCCCGGTTTGATCACGGTAGGTAATATTATCTGTAGGCTCATCTCCTGGATCTGTTAATTCCGTAGGTTCGCCGGGATTAAAAGTTCCCGGTCCCAAAGCCCTGGTTTGGAACGCCCTCACACTGTAAGGCCCTCCTGAGAAATATTGTTTACTAAAGGGGATTACATCAGAATTACCATATGGTAGACCGTAACCGGCAAATAACCTGGTAGCGATAGTCTGCTGTTTTCCTAATCTTAGGTGGTACCTAAGATCAAGATCTAATTTTGCATACTGGGCATATTCCAGGCCTAAAACTTCTTTATTTCCATCTTCAGCTTCCTTTCCCAACAGACTCATGGTATTCCCGGCCATATCAAAATTGGAATTCAGAAAAAAGGCATGCTTTTTTTGAGTATTTATCAAGCCATTGTAGGTAAAGGAATAAGTAAGTCCCGCAATAAATTCCTGTTCAAAACTTCTTTCCAAGAAGGGGTTTTCATTGAGTATTGCCTGAAATTCCTCGGTTACATCACTCAGACTAACATAATTAAGACTTAGCGGATTAAATTGATGTGTAACATACTTGTTTGCGTTCCAGAAATATCCAAAAGTAGCATTCAATGAGGCCAGAGTAAATAACTGGGTTCTTCTTAAATAATCTCCTCCCAGACTGATCTTGGTTTTTGGAATATCATATTTAAAAAAATTCTTACTGAAAGTTACAGGAAACAATAACCTGGGAATGATAAGGTCATTGGAGATTCCCAACTGTAGAGAGTTGCTTCCCAGGTTGTTTGCCGATCCAAATTGAACCTCGTACCCGAAATTAGCCGAAATATTCAAGGTTTCACCACCTTTAAAAAGATTCCTGTTAACGAAGGTTAGAGCTAAATGTGGCCCCGCAAAACTATTAGACTTAGTAACTGCCTGTAGCTCTGCCCTAACGGCTCTTTTTTTAAGGGGCGAAAGAAATATGTTCGCTTCCAGCAACCCAAGGCTGTCTGTAGAAAGCGTGTCAATTTCTTCATACCTGATGTTCACGAACTTATATACACCTATTGTTCCCAGCCTACGGCTGGTATTTCTGGATTTCTCTGGATCATAAAAATCACCGGTTTCTATAAGGATATAAGGATCCAGGTATTTAGGCTTAAAAAACAGGTCTTCCTGTAGATAATTCTTGTTCTTGTATCGCTCAAAATTCTGGCTTAAAGAATCTTCCTCGATATTATTATTAGGGTAAATATTTACATTGGTGATCTTATATGGAATCACAGATTTTGACGGTACATCCTTTTTTAATCTCAAAAAAAGGTCAAACTTCTTCTTTGCATACTGGTTAGTATCTGCTTCGAAGATTAGAAAACCTGGATTAAAATTATAATATCCATCCTTTTTAAGATGCCGGTCTATTCGCTCCCGTTCCTGCTTCAATTCAAAAAGATCAAAGGGCATTCCAGCCTCCAGCCTGGTCTTATCGAGATTTTCTTTGATATCCTGATAAACCAGCAGGGAATCTGAAGCCATTTGATAACTGGCCATGGTATAAGGGCTGGGCACATTCAATGTATAAGCAGCTGATGCTCTTTTTGAATTTTTATCCTGGGTGGTACTGGAACTTACCCTGCTGTAAAAGTAACCCCTGTTCTCAAGCCGGTTGATTAGAATATCCTCGGTATTATTGAGATCAACATCTGAAAGGTATACTGGTTCCTCCCCTACTTTCTTATTTAGAAATTTATTAATGAATCCTGGTTTATCTCTTTGTGCTTTATAATGGAAATATAAACCCGGGCGCATTCCTAAAAATTTTGTATTTGGCTCCGGTCTAAGCACATTAGTTAATTCGTTGGTAAGCCTTGGTTTATTTATAATGGTGCTATCAGATTCAAATTTTATATCAGCTCCGGTATAAAGGAACTCATCATCTGGAATGAATTTCTCCACACTACAGGACTGAATGAAGATCAATAGAATGATTATTGCCGGATACCTAATTCTCATCTGTATTATTTTCTTCTTTTTTAGATTTATCTTTTTCTTTCTTCACATTTTCCATGACGGCTTTCTCGAAGATATTTTTGAATTTGTTGAATTCCCTTGTGAAAATTAAAGCAATACCACTTACTACCAGCTGACCATCGACCACATTTTCATATTGGTTTTTACTGAAGCCTTTTAAACGCCAGATTCCGTCTTTATCAAGTAAATAGGAAATACTCACATTCCCAATCACGGGACTGGCCTCCTGCCCCTCCTGGCCTCCACCCTGTATATCTACTTCACTTCCTACTTCCACAACCAATCTATCTTCAAGAAATGCCTTTTGGGCGCTAATACCTAGCTGGGTTCTTTCTTCCGGACTGGTACCCTGGTAATCTGTAAAACTATCAACATTAAAATTCAGCTGCACTCCGCTTTCTCCAAGGATCTTACTGGAAAGCATATTCAATTGATCTGATAATGCCGAATTAAGATTATCTCTGGCCACCGCAAGCGTACCTCCCTGGCTACCATCGCTGCCAGACTCAGGAAAGAATCTGTTCAATACAAGCAGTGAAAACACTTGTTTATTTAATTCCTGTTCCTGGTTGTTCAATTGCTGAACCCTTCCAAAGACCTGCCCTCCGGCAATACCCTGTTCATCTTCTGGCATATCCAGATTAAAGGTAATCTTAGGTTGCATTAGGTCTCCCTTAATATTCAGGTATACCAAAAATGGAATTTCCTGGCGGAATCGCTGACTCTCACCCAGGTCTGAACCGCTAATGCTTGAAGCCATTAAAGCAGAGGCCGAAGTTTCGACCCTGTAGATCGCACGTACATCGAGCTGAGCATCAAAAGGATCACCAGCCCAGGAAACACGGCTGCCATCAGCTATATCGAATCTCCTTTTTACCAGGTTATAAAGGCTCATTTCATAAAAACCATCATTGATCTCGTATATACCGGTTAGAGCAGTGCGGCCGTTAGGATACATATTGAAAATAAGGTCTCCCTCACCCTGAACCTGAAATTTATCCCCGGTCTCTTCATTAATGATAATATTGAAAGTAGCCCCCTTATTTACGGTGATTCTTGAAAAAATATCATAACCGGAAACTACATAGGATTCTTCTTCAGTTTGAGATAGAATAGCATCGGGGTTCTCTTTATTTACGAAAATCACCACTCCATCCCTTTCATTGATCTGAAGTTCGGTTTGAGGCATCACATAGGTAAAATCTGTACTTTCCTTGATGTCTACATTCATGTCTACCTCGGGAAGATTCAGGTCTCCTTTGATCTGGGCATCTACATCTACAACCGCATTCCCGTAAAAAAGCTCATTATCCTTTTTGGTTGAGTTTAATAATCTAAAATCTGTGGCCTGTACATCCAGATCGAAAGTTGGATTCAAAAGGTTTTTGGTGCCCAATTCTCCATTTACAACAACAGAGTTATTATTAGTATCGTTAATATTGAAATTATTGAAATATACCGCGTCATTATCCAGGCTGAGTTTTTCATCTGGCAGCACAAAACTTGCGTTCAGCATTGCAATATTGAATTGTGCCGAATTAAAATTAATACTCCCCTCATACAGAGGATTCAACAGGCTTCCATTTAAACTAAAGCTACCGGAAAAACTTCCGCTGGCATTTTTTATTTCACCCTGGGAAAAACCTTCCAGCGCCGTCATTTCAACCTTATTCAGATCAAGTTGCATATCTATCTGTGCAGAGGGATCTGCTGCGGTATAGATACCCTTAAGGTCGAGATCTACTTCTCCACCCTTTACAGCCAGATCAAAATCGTAATTACTGAAACCTGAAGACTCTCCATTTAGGCTTAGAGTATTTAGATCTACCCCAAGGATTTCAAGCTGATTGATCTGCATGTCTGCCAGAATTCCGGTCTCTCCAAAAGGTTCCTCGTAAACGATATTTCCGTTCAATTGACCGGTTGCAAGTTTCTCTTCCGGATTAAGGTAATTTAATAAGGCTGCAAGTTTGAAATTTTTAAAATCAAGACTTAAATGTTCTTTTTCTATTCCAGGTCTATCATTGCTAAGGTGCATCTCCTGGTTATTCCGTGATATTCTGAAGTCCTTAAATTCAAGGTATTCCTTAGCTATACTTATTCTATTGCCTTCATCTACCTGCCATGAATTCGAATTTAGAATGAACTTTTTAGGATCTAAATGAAATCTTAGGGTATCACCGGTAAAATCTAATTCAGAATTAAAATGCAGTATTTGAGAATCTTCATAAAGCGAAGAAAACTCCAGGTTGAGCTTCTGATTAAGAACATTGGCATTTACGATGGTTTTCTTGATAGCCAGCGGCCCGGCGTTCAGCTCATTAAACGCAAAGTCAAAATTGAGGTCCTCGGTATCAGATCTCATAAATACTTTTAAACTATCTATCTCGCTACCGTAATATAATACATGAGGCACCGAAACTGTAGCTTCTAATTCGCGTTCTTTTTCCCTGAAATCTATATTAACATCTATGGTATCCAGGTCTTCAAGATTCACCAAAAACACTTCGTTAAGAATTGGCGCCTGCCTTATCTTTGCATTTACTTTTAAATTAACGGGAGCAGCTATAGAATCTTCCTCGTAATTCTCGCTTATATACTTTTTCAAATGCCGGTTGAGGGAATTAGCGAAATCGCCCGGACTGGCATTGGATTGAAGGTCCAGATCTATCATTCGGTTATCTATCTTCACAGAAGTGGTATCCTCTCTCACGTAGGCCGAGGCATCAAAACTACCCAGTAAATAGGTTTCATTATTATAAACGGCAACACCGTCTATAATGCTTGCCTCCATTTCATATTTGGTGGAATTCCCCTCGAACCAGCCATCAAGGGTGAAACCGGTCTTAATTTCCTTTCTGGTAATGCCAAGAGCCTCCAGATTTGCTCCTTCCAGAACAAAATGAACATCAATTCTTGGAGAAACCGAATCCAGCTGAATCCTGGATTCTGCACTCATATTCAAATTATTGTCCTTATAATCGATATTTAAGGGCCCGGCACCATTCTCCAGTTCTCCATTGATGTTGATATCCCGGAATTCATATCCATTATAGGTGAATGAAGATATTTCTGAATTGAGACTGGCATTAAGGTCGTTGATGGAGCTACCCTTTCCTGAAGTTTTAAGATTGATCTTTATTTTTCCCAAAGCTTCATTCTGCAGCAGGTTACCCAAAGCTATACTATCACCCTGCACTTCAGCATCAAAAACGATTTGATCTCCCACCTGAAATTCCCCATCTACATCCAGGCTTCCTTCCGAGGTTATAAGTAAGGCATTTGTACTTATCTCACTGGTATTTCCTGAAAAACTTCCACTTAAAGAGACGGTTTCCGGCAATTTCACCCCCAGGTCTTCCTCTTTTACAAATTTCACAAGATCACTCCTCTGAGAATTAACCTTGACATTAGGCAAAATAAAACTTAGGTTTTCAGGATCCTGGGCGTTTAGAATACTTCCATTACCTACGATCCTTGTATTGCTCCAGTTTAGATTGAGGTTCTGCAAATTGATATTGTTCAATTTTCCATTAGCACTTACTTTT
>JBFIMP010000076.1:0-10627 GCA_041611635.1 Christiangramia sp. | reverse complement strand
AGGGAGATGGTACATAGGCTTGAAAAAATTGCTCCGGTTTATGTGTCAGATGTTGCCACAATTCAGGATGCATTTAACTTAATGCTGGATTGCGGAAGGATCTTCGATTGTTCCCAGCTCGCAATTACCATGGTGAATTCCATTTCAAAGAAAATGGAAATTTTGGAGAAGCTGGTTGCGAATTCTTCTCCAAAAAGGATTGCCTATTTCATATGGAATAATCCTTTAATGGTAGCCGGTAAAGGAACATTTATTGATGAGATGCTAAAATTAAATGAATTTAAAAACGTGTTTTCAGAGGAGAGATATCCAGAAACAAAAATTGAAGATTTAAGAAAAAGGAATATAGATATATGTCTTTTATCGTCTGAGCCCTTTCCCTTCCGTGAAGAACATAAAGAAATCTTTGAGGATGTCACCAAAGAAGTTAAAATTGTTGATGGAGAATATTTTAGCTGGTATGGCAGCAGGCTTTTAAAAGCTATGGACTACTTCAAGCAGTTTCATTCCTAGTTTCCACCAGATCGCATTTCATTCTTCTTAATTCAGCCAGGATTTTTTTTGCCCGGTCGTTTAAACGATCACTCTTTTCTTTATCTATCAAGGCGATTTTATACGAGCGCTGCATTAACCTTGAGTATTTTTCACAAAGACGTTCTTCCCTGGATTTATTTTCAAAAATTCTAAACATGGTATTTTTAATCTTATCTATCGTCATTAATCATTTCTACACAGAAACAAAACTAAGGAGTAGTACCTATATAGTATAATAATATGAAGTTAAGGTTGTTTTAAAATAGTGGAGGAATAGGATTAAAACTGTTAAAATATTAAATTATGTAAGAAAAAACCTATCTGTCCTGCAAAGCGAATACTTTTCTAAGAAGGTCTGTGGTTCTTGCCGAAAGAGTATTTCTTATATTCTTTTCTTCCTGGGCGATCATCAGGTATACGCCATCCAGAGCTTCATGAGTGACATAATCTGGTAGATCTGGATTTACATTGGTGGTGATGGGAAGCGAGTTATATTTTTGAATAATATTTCTCCATACCTGGGTGGCTCCTACCTTATCCAGAGAATTATTGATTATGGGATTGAATTTGCTATAAAGTTCTTCTTCTGTTCTGTCTGTAAGATAGACCGTAGCGGCATTATCTGCACCTAGTAAAATATCTCTCGCATCGGTAAAGGTGATTCCTCTTACTGCATTTGCAAAAACCGGGATTGCTTCACTCACGGCATCCTCAGCAGCGCGATTTAAGACTTTTAAACCTTCATCTGCTAAAGCGTCTAGTCCAACATCTCTTAAAGTCTTATCTACTTTTTGAAGTTCCGGCGGGAGACCTATTCGTACCAGTTCATTAGAGAAGAATCCACCTTCACTGGCAAGTTTTGTAACCTCTTTGTCTATACCAAATTCGAGGGCTTGCTTTAGACCCGAACTAATTTCAGCATTACTAACTCCGTATTCTTGTGGTAATTGAGAGGCGATTTGCTGTAGTTCGGCGCAGGAAGAAAGTATCAGGATAGAGGCAAAAGCAATTATTTTTTTCATTTTGATGTTATTTACAAACCTTTTAAAATCACCTATTCCTTAGGTGAGAGGTCTAACGGTTCTTTTATTCAGCGCCTCAATAAGGGCGGTTTAAAGTAATTTTTTCAAATATAACTTCTCTGGAATTCTAACTAGAGAGTTTAAAGTAATATTAATACTAAAAGAGTCAGTTTTTGATTGCTTCAAAAAGATAGCTATAACTTTCTAAAATTAAAACCTGATAAAATTAAGCTTCCGGAATACAGATTCCTGGTCTCTAGAATTTTTCTTTCCTATGCAGTTTAAAAATCTCTTTTTCATTGCGATTTTCTTAAATTGCAGGTCCAAATTTTAGACAGAATTAAAAATGGAGCAACAAAGTCCCTATAAACCTAAAAATAAAATAAGAATTGTAACCGCAGCTTCCCTTTTCGACGGGCATGATGCAGCCATAAATATTATGCGCCGTATTATTCAGGCTACGGGTGTTGAGGTAATCCATCTTGGTCATGACCGTAGTGTGGAAGAAGTAGTGAATTGCGCGATCCAGGAAGATGCTCAGGCTATTGCCATGACTTCTTACCAGGGAGGACATACAGAATATTTTAAATATATGTATGACCTTTTAAATGAAAAGGGGGCCGGGCATATTAAGATCTTTGGAGGGGGAGGTGGAGTGATCCTGCCAGAGGAGATCAAGGAATTGATGGACTATGGGATAGATCGTATATATTCTCCAGACGACGGAAGGGAAATGGGACTGCAGGGGATGATCAATGACATGATCAAAAGAGTGGATAATGAAGTTCCCTGTCTTAAGGAATCTGATAAGGTTAAAGAAAACCTGAAAAACAAGAATGTTAATACTATTTCCAGGCTTATCTCTCTTGCGGAGAACAGGCATGAGGAATTCAATAAATATTTCGATAAAGACGCTATTGATACCGGAGATACTCCTGTTTTAGGAATTACCGGGACCGGTGGTTCAGGGAAATCGAGTCTGGTAGATGAACTGGTTCGTAGATTTTTAATGGACTTTCCAGATAAACATATCGGGATTGTTTCTGTAGATCCTTCTAAGAAAAAGACAGGTGGAGCTTTACTTGGCGACAGGATTCGTATGAATTCTATCAACCACGAGCGTGTTTATATGCGTTCTTTGGCAACGAGACAGGCCAATCTAGCACTTTCTAAATATGTTGCTGAAGCCGTTGATGTTTTAAAGGCGGCGAATTATGACCTTATAATCCTGGAAACTTCCGGGATCGGGCAGAGTGATACCGAGATTCTGGATCATTCAGATGTCTCACTTTACGTGATGACGCCTGAATTTGGTGCGGCTACCCAGCTGGAGAAGATCGATATGTTGGATTTTGCAGATCTGGTCGCGATCAACAAATTTGATAAACGCGGAGCACAGGATGCCTTGAGGGACGTGAAAAAGCAATATCAGCGCAACCACCAGTTATGGCATGCAGATGCAGAGACCTTACCGGTATTTGGAACCATAGCTTCGCAATTCAACGATCCGTGAATGAACACGCTCTACAAAAGTATCATGGATAGGGTAGAAGAAAAGACCAAATCTGGCCTAACTTCAACTTTCGAGATTTCGAAAGAAATGAGCGAGAAGATCTTTGTGATCCCTCCAAAACGAACCCGTTATCTTTCTGAAATTGCTGAAAATAATCGTGCCTATGATGATAAGGCCCGGTCACAGGTTGAAGTGGCACAAAGGCTTTATGGAATCTATAAAACCATTGAGACGGTTGCTGGAATCAAAACCGAATTTGGGAATGATCAACAGAAATATTTAAGTAAGAATGGAATAGATCAGGATGAGATCTATGAAATAGCAGAAGACTCTCAAGCCGATTTCCTGAAATTGCTTTTCGCTGAATTCGATAAAACCAAAATGGACCTAGATCCTTATAACTGGGAGGTGATCCTGGGCTGGAACGAGAAGGTGACTAAATACAGGGAGCCGGTTTATAGTTTCAAGGTTCGTGATAAGGAAATAAAAATAGATACACATACAGAATCACTTTCACATACTCAGATCCCGAAAGTGGCGCTGCCAAAATATAAGGCCTGGGGAGACATCCTGGGATGGTGTCTTCAGGAAAATGTTCCGGGAGAATTCCCATATACTGCCGGTCTTTATCCTTTTAAAAGAACCGGGGAAGATCCTACAAGGATGTTTGCAGGTGAAGGAGGACCGGAAAGAACGAACAGGCGTTTCCATTACGTGAGCAAGGGATTGCCAGCTAAGCGCCTGTCTACAGCTTTTGATTCTGTGACTCTATATGGTAACGATCCCGATCATCGTCCTGATATTTATGGAAAGATTGGTAACTCCGGAGTTTCCATTTGCTGTCTTGATGATGCGAAAAAACTTTATTCAGGTTTCGATCTGGCAGACGCCATGACCTCTGTCTCTATGACGATTAATGGTCCTGCTCCAATGCTGCTTGGGTTTTTTATGAATGCTGCCATCGATCAGAATTGTGAGAAATATATCAGGGAAAACGGACTTGAAGATGAAGTTGAAGCTAAGCTTAAGGAGCTTTATGATAATAATGATATCGCCAGACCGGTTTATCGCGGAGAATTACCCGAAGGAAATGACGGTTTAGGTTTAATGCTTCTGGGGTTGACCGGAGACCAGGTTCTGCCTAAAGATGTTTACGAAAAAATCAAGGCTGAAACGATAAATGTGGTTAGGGGAACCGTTCAGGCAGATATACTAAAAGAAGACCAGGCACAGAATACCTGTATTTTCTCTACTGAATTTGCGCTGAGACTAATGGGTGATGTCCAGGAATATTTTATAGAAGAAAAAGTAAGAAATTTCTATTCGGTATCTATTTCAGGATATCACATTGCTGAGGCAGGAGCGAATCCTATCACCCAGCTGGCTTTTACCCTGGCTAATGGCTTCACTTATGTGGAGTATTATTTAAGCCGTGGAATGGATATCAATAAATTTGGTCCAAACCTTTCTTTCTTCTTCTCGAACGGGGTAGACCCGGAATATGCCGTTATTGGCCGTGTAGCCAGAAGAATTTGGTCTAAGGCATTGAAAAATAAATATGGAGCTAATTCCAGAGCTCAAATGTTGAAATATCACATCCAAACCTCTGGTAGATCGCTGCATGCCCAAGAGATCGATTTTAATGATATTAGAACTACACTTCAGGCGCTTTATGCGATTTATGATAACTGTAATTCTCTGCATACAAATGCTTATGATGAAGCGATTACTACGCCTACAGAAGCTTCGGTAAGAAGGGCAATGGCAATTCAGCTCATCATCAATAAGGAATTAGGCCTGGCGAAAAATGAAAATCCTATCCAGGGATCCTTTATCATCGAGGAATTGACAGATCTTGTAGAGGAAGCCGTTCTTACAGAATTCGACAGGATTACAGAAAGAGGAGGAGTGCTTGGAGCCATGGAAACCATGTATCAACGTGGTAAGATCCAGGAAGAAAGCCTGTATTATGAAACATTGAAACATAATGGGGATTATCCTATTATTGGGGTAAATACCTTCTTAAGTTCTACGGGGTCTCCTACGGTAACCCCTGGAGAAGTTATCAGGGCTACAGAGGAAGAGAAAGAGCACCAGATCACTACACTGGAAACCCTGCATAAAGCGAAAGAATCTAAAGCTGAGGCAAGCCTGGAAAAGATCAAAAAAGCGGCCGTAAACAATGCAAATCTTTTTGAGGAACTTATGGAAGCGACCAAGGTTTGTTCTTTGGGGCAGATCACCCATGCTCTATTTGAAGTAGGAGGACAGTATCGAAGAAATATGTAAGCAGAGAGACAGCTTTCCGGCCAATTCCGGAAAGCTGTGCGAATCGCTTATCCCAATGAGCAAGGCGGTATTAGTATATTCTAGAGTAGAATTTAAGACATGTTATAAATAAAAAGAAAACCCGGATGTAAATCCGGGTTTTCTTATTAGATATGATTTTGATTTTATAGAGATAGTCTCCACACACGCTGGAGCTTTCTAAATTTCTGAATTTCCTTTCTTAGAATAATGAGAAAATCTCTTCCATTACTACTGGTGTATTCCAGCCGCTCACAGCTTTTATAAAGCCTTTCGGTTAATCGGCTAACGCTGGCTACATACTTCATCCGGGTATCCTGAAAATATTCTGTCTCCGCCTTGCTAATATTAAGAATAAGCGAATGAGAATTTCTAATGATATCGCCAGTGAAGTATATACGATTATCTTCAGTTCCATTTTTATCTAGAACAGCCAGATCGGGAATCATATAATCTGAAATACGGCGTGAGATCTGCATAATTTCCTGGGCCTTGAAATACAAAGCCGAGTTTCTTCTTTCCGGATTTCCTGAGAAATATTTCACCTGCAATTTTTATACTAATTTACTAAGCAAATTAATTACTGGTCTTTAGTTATTAAAGAGGATTAATTGATTAAATTTAAAAATTAAATAAAATAAGAATTAAAACTTTAAATCATTGTGGATAAATTGAACTGGGCAATTCTTGAGGAATTGCAAAAGAACGCCAGGGTTTCTTTCTCAGAAGTGGGCAGGAAAATAGGTCTAACTTCTCCTGCCGTAGCCGAAAGGGTTCGGAAGATGGAAGATAGCGGTGTAATTGATTCTTACAAAGTGAACCTATCTCATCAAAAAATTGGTTATCAACTTCGGGCAATAATCACCTTAAGGGCATTTACAGGCAGGCTGAAGGCTTTTTTAGAGACGGTAAAGGAGTTTAAAGAAGTGGTTAACTGTTACAGGATTACCGGGAACGAAAATATTATTATGGAGGTAATTTTAAAAGACCAGGTGCATCTCGAAAAACTAATAGACAAGTTGATCACCTATGGCGAAACCAGAACTCATATCGTTTTATCCAATGTTATTAAAGACTCAGCTATTAGTTCAAAAATTGATTGATCATAAGTTTTAGAAGTCTTTATTTCATTGGGAATCGAATAATTTTCTTGCAACTAAATGTTAAAAAACAGTATTAATTACTGCCAATATTAACATCTGATTATCAGCTGGTTTTTTTATTGTTAAATCGAGATTAATTGTAATTTCTTTATGATAGCAGCGTCCAATCTGTCATTAAATTTGTTTGAAAATAGAAAGAAAAAGAAAAATTCGAGTTATGAAAAAGAAGGCGTTATTATTTTTAGTGCTTGCAGTAATCACAGGATTGATTGGATTTACAGGTTTATCGTTTTCGGGAATTGAAGTTGTAAGAGTTATGTTTCTCATTTTTGCAGATTTGTTGATCATTTCACTTATGGCGAAATTATTTTTCCCTGATAAATCGAAAATGAAACTGCAACGCGTACGTAAATAGAGTAGGAAAATTAATCTTGAAAATACATGAAAACCCACGAGTATTGCACTTGTGGGTTTTTTTATGGAATAATTAATGATGCAATTCTTATATTTAAGTCTATTATTTATTTATGAAAAAACTACTATTAACGGTTTTCGCTGTTTTTATCCTTGTAAACCTGAATGCCCAGGAATTTAGAATCGTGAAAGGAGGAGTGACCGACTCTTTGCCAATCTCTGCTGTTCCAGGCGAATCTTATGCCTTATATCTCCCCAGGGATTATTCTCCAGAGAAAAAATGGCCTATAGTTTTTGTTTTTGATCCACAAGGACGGGGATCTAATACCGCTAACCTTTTTAGATGGGCAGCTGAAGATCAGCAATACATAATAGCCTCTTCAAACGTCAAACTTAAGGCGAAGCCTATAGATACCATTATCAATACAGCGACTTCAATGATGAATGAAGTGCTGCAAGCATTTCCAGTAGATCCTGAGCAGGTATATACTGCCGGAATGGGTGAAGGAGCCCAGGTTGGGTCTGCCCTGCCGTTGATATATAAAAATATGGCCGGAGTATTAGCAGTGGGTAATTCATTCGTTAACCCAAATTACCTTGATAAGAATCATCCCTATATGTTCGTTGGCATTGCCGGTAATAAAGATTATATGGTCTATGAAATGGAAAATTACCTTAGATTCTATGACCATCTGGATTTCCCTACAGATATATATTATTTTGATGGGAAGGAAGATGAATGGCCTAATGGTCCGGTTATTTCAAATGCATTAACCGCTTTTACCCTTGAAGCCATTAAAAAAGGAAAAAGACCAAGGGATCAGGAATTTATTCAGAAGTTATTTGAAAGGGAAATGGATTATGCTGAAACTCTTAGAAGAACCCGTGAGTATTACGCAGCATACCAGAAACTGGATAGAATGCAAGAGAAATATGAAGATTTTGGTTTTGATGAAATTATAGGAGATCAAAAAAAGGAGATCAAAAAAACTAATAATTACAGGTCACAGAAAAGTGAATTCCGGCAGGCAGTAGCTTTTGAAAAGGAGCAGCAAAGGGAATATGAATACCTCCTGGGATCTGACATTCTATCGGCTAATTTTGAGAATATTGGTTGGTGGGCCTATCAGGTCGATGAACTTGAAAAACTCAAAAAAGGTGAAGCTGAAGCTAAATCAAATATGGCTTATCGATTATTGGGTTACCTGGATTTTGTTACTAAACGTGAGTTTGACGAAATCATGAAATCAAGTGCCCCTATAGATATCAAGATCTTTATAAGTGTGTTGCGCACTGTGATCGCAACCAATGATCCAGAAGCTTATTTTAAGATCATTTCCCTGGCATCTTTAGATGGAGATCAGGGAACCGCTCTGCTATACCTCGAAGACCTTTTAAAAACAGGATATTCAGATATGGAGTCACTTTATAATATAGAAGGTGCCTTAGAGCTTCAGTTTACGCCAGAATTTAATGCTATTGTCAAAAAGTATCTTGGAGAATCAAAATTTTTCAGTGAAAAAGTGGATTAGATCTTTTCGCTTCTCAAAAGCTTTTTTACAATAATTAAAAGTACGCAGGCGAAAATGGATAAACCAAACATGGTATACCAGGTAAATTCAAATCCAAAATTATCTATTAGCTGCATTCCTGAATTATGGCCAAAGATGTGACTTATCGAGAAGGCGATACTGTATAGTGCCATATAGGAGCCTCTTTTTTTTCCGTCAGACCTGTGTAGCGCAAAACTATTCGAAAAAGGGAAGCTGATCATTTCACCAATGGTCACCAGCAGCATACCTACCAAAAGTATTCCTGTCCAGCCCGTAAGATTTATGGCTAAAAAGCTAATCCCTGTAAGCACGGTTCCCAGGATTACATATCCCATCGCGGTATGCCTTTGATTTTCCATGAATTTAATCAGCGGCATTTCAAAAAGGAAAATGAATAGTCCGTTAAGGCCTAGCAATAGTCCTATTTCAAATTCATTCAATTTGTGAGTTTCAGCATAATATAGCGGCATCGTTGAAAAATACTGAATAAATACAAAGCCGAAGATCACCATTGCGAAAATGAAGATGAGGTAAATTTTGTCGCCAATTGCCGATTTAGCCTGGAGGATAATATCCTCGGGTTCCGGAACAGAACGTTTGGGATGCAGGAGTTTTAAAAGAAGTAATCCTGCAGCCAGACAGGTGAGTCCGTCTACCCAGAACAACCAGTTGTAACCGCCGGTAGCGATGATGAACCCGCCAACAGCCGGTCCTGCCGAAAATCCCAGATTTATAGCCAGCCTTATCAATGTTACAGAGCGGGTTCTGTTCTCAGGTTTACTGTAAGCGCTTATAGCAACAAAAACGGCTGGCCTGAATATATCTGCCACCGACATGACCAGGTAGATGCCTATACAAATAGGCCAGAAGGATTCAGGGAACTGAAGCAGTACAAATAAAAATGATGATACAATAAGGCTGATGGCCATTGTTTTATAATGCCCTATCCTGTCGGTCAATTTTCCGCCTAGCCATGAACCGGTAACCGATCCAAGACCAAAAAAGGTAAGGATCCAGCCCACTTCTTCGAGGGTAAACCCCCTGCTTTTGGTTAGGTATAAGGATAAGAATGGGATCACCATCGTTCCTGCCCTGTTAATAAGGGTGATCAATGATAATAACCATATTTCTTTACGGAGTCCCCTAAAAGATTCGAAATAATATCGAAATAGATTTTTCATGCTTGGTGATGAAGGCTCAAAATTAAATTAATTTTTGGGTGTTTTAATTATTAATTTTGAAAGCCATGAAAAGGAAATCAATGAGAGGTTATATTTATTTCTTCAGTTTGTTAGTAGTAATCCTGATACCTGTTTCTTCTTGGGGACAGGATATAAAACTTATCGAAAGTGCAAAAGAATTTCAGCGGAAGCTGGACAGAGAATATGCAGATCCAGATTTATCTCCACTAGAAGAGAAAGATCGTAAAGTATTTAAAGGACTTGATTTTTTTGAGATCGATCCCGATTATATCATGCAGGCAGAATTTGTAAGAACTCCTTCAGAATCTCCTTTTGCTATGAAAACAAGTTCAGATAAAATAAAAATCTATGTAAAGTACGGTGAGCTATACTTTAATCTAAAGGGAGAAGATCTAAGGTTAAATCTGTACCAGAGTCAAGACCTGGTGAATGATCCGGAATATTTTGATTATTTATTTTTGCCTTTTACAGATCCCACCAATGGTATATCTACTTATGGCGGCGGGAGATATATCGATTTCAGGATCCCGGAATCTAATGAAGTGATCCTGGATTTCAATAAAGCATATAATCCTTATTGTGCCTATAGTGGCAATTATTCCTGTCCCATTCCGCCAAAAGAGAATGACCTGCCTGTAGAAATAATTGCCGGTGTTAAGGCATTTGATAAGTACTAATTAGAATGCATATATGGCTGCCAAGACAAATGAAGCAAGGTTGTCTGTAGCTTGCAGGTCCTGGTTCAGGAATACTTCTTCAGAAATACTGTCAAGTCTTAACTCTGGTTTGATGATAAGGCCCCCAACGCTGTAATTCCCGGTCAGGGTAAAATCTAATGAACGCACGTCTGCTCCATAAACCGGACCTCCTTCTTCAAGCTCTTTAAAGAACTCGGCTCTTAAACCCAGTCCGAAACTTTCAGATAAAGCGACCTGAGGATAAAGTGCAGCTCCGTAGAATCCAACTTCATCTGTAGTTT
>JBFIMP010000075.1:0-10641 GCA_041611635.1 Christiangramia sp. | reverse complement strand
CTTTGGCGCTCCCGTTACTTACCATTGAAATATTTCCTGGTACAGCTGAAATTTCCCAACTCTCACCGATATTTTCTGAATTGGTATTCTTTTTTAGAATAGAGGCTAATTTGTTCCCGCCCCAAATTTTCTTGTGCAGGATTGGTTCAAATTTTATAGGATAGTTTATCATTTTAATCAGTTTTTAGCGATTCATAATCTTTTTAATTGATTAGATAGACTCAGGAAATATTATGTACAGATGCTCAATTACATTATTAAAAACCACTTGCTGCTGGAGGAGCTTGTTTTACTTTGGTTGAGAAATTATAATTCCAGTAAATTTTAAATAATTGAAAACCGATCTTAGCCGAGTCTCTCATAGAAAGCTTGGAGCCATCGGCATGTACCCATCTTTTTAAAGGCTGTTCACAGATCATTTGCTGTGCTTTTTGCTTACCGAAGTAAGCTTTCATTCTCATAAAAATCTCTACATCAAATAACCACTTGGTTAGGAAAGGCCTATTAAAAGCAACCGGGATAAGGTCTTTTCTCATGATCTTGGCTCCGCACTGGGTATCCTTAAAGGGCATTCCAAGAATGGTGGTAATAATAAAATTAATGGTCATACTAATAATTTTCCTGGCGCTCTCTTTGGTAATATTAGCTCCCATTCTTGAAATGCGTGAGCCGTTTACGATTTTAAAATCACTAGTCTCGATGGTTTTCACCAGATCATCAAAATCATAAAAATCGGTAGAAAGGTCTGCATCAAGAAAACCTAGATAATCCAGGTCTTGAAACCTGGTCATATAATTTAAACCCTGACGAACTGCCTCAGCCTTCCCTCCATTTTTTGCGCAATTGTATATGCTGATATAATCTTCCCGCCCTTTGCGTAGCTTTTTTAATACCCTAAGGGTATTATCTGTACTACCATCATTTACAAAGCATAGATGATAACCAGAGTTTTCTTCAACCATTTTAATGAACGCTGCAGACTGAAGACGATTTTCCTCATTATAACAAGGGATCACAACTCCAACACATCTATGCTGGATAAGGGTGTTTTTTCCGGTATTATTTGCTTTTCTTCCGCCTCCAAGAAGATTGTTTACTCTAAAGGTTATTTCATCAAGGCTTAGTGGTTTTTTCATGAAATCACTAATACCTAAATTGAAGCTTTCCATAATAGACTCTTCATTCTTGTCTCCGCTTAGAATCATTATAGGTGTTTTATCAACTAAACCTTCACGTATAAATCGAATAACCTCAATACCAGTTGTTTGTGGCATGTTGATATCTAAGATTAAAAGATCTGGCCTTAGACTAAGGAAGAGCTCGATACCTTTCTCAACATCGGTAGTACAATAAACTTCATACCCTTGCTCTTTTAATCTCTTTTCTAGTGGCAGAAGAACTAATTGCTGGTCATCTATTGCTAAAATTTTCATGGTGGTTATTTTAGGTTTCATTTTCAAAATTATGCTGAACGGGTCGCCCAATTTTAAGAATTAGATAAATATGCCTATTTTCATAGGTGAATGGTAATTTGCTTTCGGTCAATGAATTTGAGGTAGTGGGAAGGCTTACTATTTTTATTTCATAGTAATCCTCATAGGTTTTATGATGAAAGAAACTACCAACAAATATTTAATCGTCGCCCTTATTATAGGAGTCGTTTTCCATTCGTCCACGATATTTTTCACTCTGGAAAATACGTATGATGCGCTTATCCATTTGTTCTTTGCAGAGCATTATGCCCAAAGCTGGTTCGAACCGTGGAACTATAAGTGGTATACCGGCTTTACCGTAATGGGCTACCCACCCTTGGTACATCAGGCTATTGCCTTATTTTCATTCGCTGGAGGACTTAAATTCGGTATGTTCCTGGTGGCCATCATAGCCGTAATTCTATTCATAACCGGGGTTTACAGGTTCAGTTTATTGATTACGGCGAGCAGAAAGGCTGCAGGCTACGCCGCTTTGCTGGCAGTTTTCTCGTCGTCTTTCGTGGAAACCCTGCATATATTTGGGCAGCTTCCCAGCATAATTGGAATTTCCATCCTGATGCATTCTCTTCCCGAGATCTACTTATTTATCAAGACAGGTAAAAAGCGATATTTTTTCAGAGCT
This sequence comes from Christiangramia sp., assembly GCA_041611635.1. Classification (GTDB taxonomy): domain Bacteria; phylum Bacteroidota; class Bacteroidia; order Flavobacteriales; family Flavobacteriaceae; genus Christiangramia. The sequence goes on along the minus strand of JBFIMP010000075.1, from coordinate 8,526 downwards.
ATTTCCCTAATCGCGGTTACGGTAACCTCCCATCATGTTACGCCAATCTTCGGGATGATATTCTTTATTTTCCCGCTTATAGGTATGGTGATCATGGATGCCTCTTCAGAAAAAGCAGGTGGATTTAGAAAGGTGAATTTTAGAACTTTTTTGAAAAGCTTTTTCCGATTATTCAAACGAATTGTCATTTTCGGGATCTCTTCACTGGCTGCGATCATTATTTGTATTCTACCTTACTGGATAAACACTAAAAATAACCCTATTACCCAGGTTCCAATTCCTCATGGCAGCAGGGATAGTTTTATAGAAATTACCTCTTCTGGTCTGGTTTTCTTTATAATTCCCTGGGGTATCCTCTTATTTCTATTTCCTTATATATTCTACAGGTATTATTCCAAAAGATACCTGTTCTTTGGTTTGTCCTTTTCCATGCTTTTTGTTTTAGGGACGGGAGGGACCACCCCGATCCCCAGAATGCTTCTTGGGGATACAGCCTTCAACATTTTAACCCTGGACCGGTTTACTCTATGGGGTTCTATAATGGCTTTGCCAATCTTTGGAGAGTTCGCTTACCGGTTTGCCGAGGGAGATCTTAAGAACAGGATACAGGAAAAATTCGGGGCGGTTTATCATAGGGTTGCCGGAGCATTTATGGCAGGTCTTTTCCTTTTTCTAACTGTTTTTACTTTAAGCCTGGGTTACTTCAGGCCTATGCAACCTCAAAGCATTAAAATGTTACCTATAGTGAATTTCCTGAACCAGGATCAGCATGATCACTGGCGTTTCCTTACGCTGGGGTTTGGGGACCAGATGGCCTGGCTCTCTGCTCAAACAAGGGCTCTAACCGTAGATGGCAATTATCATTCTGCCAGGAGACTACCCGAGCTTACTACCAGAGCAGTGGAGCGACTGGAAAATTCGAAATTCAGGGGTATAGAGGGAATCGGATCTTTGCAACAATTTCTGGCCGTGCCAGAGAAATACAACCTGAAATATATTTTCTCTAACGATAAATTTTATGATCCTTTATTATACTTCAGTGGATGGCAGCGATTGCAACAACTGGAAAACGGAATTATAATTTGGGAGAAACTAAATGTTCCGCCTTTATCCAAAATAATAGGCATTCAGGACGTGCCGGTATTTTTGAAATTGATGTGGGGAATAATTCCTTTATTAAGTGTTTTGATCGCCTTCTTTATCAATTTGCAATTGCTCTGGTTCAACGCTTTAAGAACCGGAAATCCGGAGAAGCCTGTTTTTCATAAGTTTAAGATTAATCATAATAAGTTCAGGCCGGTGGTATTAAAAGTAAGTCATTTCTATGCATTTATGCTTACGGGGATCATTATGTTCTCGCTATACTTCATCTACCTGGATAACCAGGACCAGGTTTCCGAAGAAAATGTGGTAAAAGCTTACTATGATGCGGTCGATTTCAAGGAATTTGAAAGAGCTCATTCTTATCTTGTTCCTGAAAGTGGGAAAAGCATTGCCCAATTCATGCTGGAAGTTTCAGTAAGTGATGGTATTCTTAGTTCTTACGCTAAACTGGATAGTATACAGGTAGATATTGAAAGAATGAATGATTCTTTAGCCAAGGCCGAAGTGAATACAACCTGGGTAACCCCAATAGATATTATAGAAAAGCGCTTTCAGCATAATTTGCGCAGGATTAGAGGGAAATGGTATATACAGCCTGTTGAAATGGACACGGATATCCCTGCTGATCAGCTTTTCTCACAGAATGAGACCAAATTTTATAATCATGGTCGCAGAAGGATAACAACTCAGCAGACCCATCATGAAGATGTTCTGAAACAGCCGGTACTGGAAGTACTTTCAGCAAAGCTGATAAAATTGAATGGCAGATATTCAATAGTAGGAGAGGTGCAGAATGTAGATCATGTTCCGGCAGATGTGGTGGTAAAAGGAACTTTATATGATGAAAATGATAATGAACTGGCGAGTTATAATGCCAGGCAGGTAATGAAGCATAAATTAATGCCAAAAGAAGTTACCAGTTTTAGAGTTGATTTTGAGGGTATAGCCTGGCTGGAACAAGGTGAAGCTATTCCTGAAACTTTTAATCCAGATGAATTTACTCCCTTAGAACTGCCGTTAGAACCAGTGAAATTCAACCTGCAGTGTGCAGGCAATGTTGCCACGACCGATCTGTACAAAAGTGTTTCTCTGAACAAACTAGAGATCGAAGATGGGAGTTTAAAGGGGACATTGTTCAATTATGGCGTGGAAGAAGTGACCATCCCGCAACTGATATTTTCTTATTTTGACGAAAATTCAGAATTGATCTGGGTGGACCATCAATTCCTGGAAGAGGGCATCAGGGTGCAGCGAAAGCAATATTTTGAAACTTCGCCTGTAGATCTGGGATCTCTTTGCGTGATAAATACATCTATGGAAAATATTTATGTGAATGGCTTGCCAAATAAGTCTATTTCCAGAAAGGTAATCCCGATAAGGGACTTTGAGCAATCAAAACTTGCCTTACAGAAATACCCAGGTTCAGGTTTTGATTTCTTGAAGATCGAAATGAATAATTATATAGGAAATCCCAAATGATGAAAAAAATACTGATAATTAGCTGTCTTCTTATCACAAGCATTTTATATGCTGAGGAATCCTTCGGTATAAATCTCGACTCCAGGCTGACCGAAAGCTCTGTCGCGGGAGAAAATATCACTTTGCGATTCGAGGGCATTGATCCCAGCTCAAAATTAGTTTTGCAAACTTCATTTGGTAAGACCATCATCAGGCCAAAAGTTGAGAATGAAATATTGGTTTTTAAAATTCCGGAGTTTATTTCGAATAAAGCCGGTACGCTCCATTGGAATTTGGTAAATACGAAAGAGACGCAAGCTGGAGTCATTGAAATAGCTTCTGCAGAAAAGCCCCGGCTCATTGAAAATTATTTTGGTCCCAGGAGTATTCAGGCCGGCGAGGGAGATTATTCTATGTTGGTAAGTATACCTACAGATAAATATGATAATCCCCTGAATGATGGTGCTAGGTTGCAGATCTCAGAGTTTTTTCAGGGAGATCTGCAGCAGGATAGTATTGAAATGAAAAATATGTTCGCCTGGAAAAACATTTATACCAGGAAGAAAACAGGGAATATTATTTTAAGCAGTTCTTGTAGGTCTGTTCGCAGCAAAGAGATGGTGAGCAAGGTTTATCCTTCTGTTCCCGTAAATTTCAGGCTGAACATGGAAAGAGAACATCCTTATGCCAATGGCAACCAGGTAACCAGGCTAAAAACCTCCATTATCCGGGATGAATTTGAAAATATCATCAGCGATGGGACTTCAGTAGAATTCCTGATAAAGGATCCAGATGGTAGCACCCAAAAAACTTATGCAACGACTATAGATGGGGTGGCAACCGCGCAATTATTACATCCCGAAGAAGCTCAAAAATGGAATATTTCAGCTAATATCACCGGCATGGCCAATAGTGATGAGATCACCATAAGTTTTCAGCCTGTGATAGGGGATTTTGAAGTCAGAACAGATTGGGATAAAAAAACCATCAGGGTAGGCCCCCTCACAAGTTTTCTCGGTCAGTTTATTCCCGATGGCACTCAGGTGGTTTTAAAGATTCTAGATGGAAATAATCAATTGCAAAATGAATTCATAATGCCCAGCAGGGAAGGTTACGCAATTTTTCAGTTGGGTGAGGATGTAGATTATGCAGATTCCTTTACCTTTAGAATTGAAACCCTGGGCCAGACCAAAATCCTTCAATAAACCTACATGCGGGAAAAGATCAATAAAAATCTCTATCGTGCAATATTAATTTTCAGCTTTCTGGCCGTAAATATCCTTATCATCTTTGGCATCAGTTCTGTTTGGGGATATCTTAATACCGGTGCCGATCGCGCTGGCATGCTGCATACCGAGATCAAAGGATCACGCATGTATTTACCGGAAGTCAACTGGGATACCACGGCTTATGAAGGCAGGGCTATGGAAGCACAGAGTCTGAAGCAGATCGAAAGAGATTATCTCAATTCGTGGTATGTAAAGAACCTTGCCTTACAGACCAATGAAATGTATGGTGTCGAGGATTATTATACCGATAGCGCAAGAGTAAATATCCAGAAGATACTGGAATATAATAAAGCGGGGAATATTCACTTTAATACAACTACCACCGTACATCACCCCGAGCTGCAATTCTATAGTGCAGATGGGCAACTGGTCGTTTTTAACGACAGGAATGTTATTGAGTACACGGAAAGTTTAGAGAATGATGAAATTTTATACCGAAGCGTGGATACTTCGTCGTACCGGGTCATGATGCTGCTGGAAGATGGGTTCTGGAGAATACGGCATTTACAAAAAATAGAGGATGATCTAGTGAACCTTCCGAATGATTCTGTGCAAAGCCAAGAGCAAAATAAAGCTATGGATCTGAGGAATAATATCAAGGGAATAAATTATTATCCAAAAGATTCTCCCTGGGATATGTTCGGGGAGAAATTCGAGTTGGAAACTATACAGAAAGATTTCAAACTGATCAGGGATTCTGGCTTGAATACCGTAAGGATCTTTATTCCTTATGAGGATTTTGGAGGAGCTGATGTTCAGGAAACCAAATTAAAAAAGTTGGCAGGAATTCTCGATATCGCCAGGGAGAACGATCTGATGGTGTTGGTAGGCCTTTTCGATTTTTATGGAGATTATTCTGTGTTGAACTGGACCTTAACCCATGAGCATTTAAGGCAGGTAATTTCCAGGTTTAAAGATCATCCGGCGATTTTAGGCTGGGACGTTAAAAATGAACCTGATCTCGACTTTGAAAACCGGGGAAAGGAATTAGTAGTGAACTGGCTGAAAAATGCAATCACCCAAATAAAAAAGGCAGATCCAGATCACCTGGTAACCATTGGCTGGGCCCACCCTGAAAGTGCATTAATACTGAAAGATGAGGTAGACCTGGTAAGTTTTCATTATTATAAAGATGTAGGCGAATTGGAGAAGGTGATTACTGGGCTCCAGGATAAGATGGAAAAACCCATCATGTTAGGTGAATTTGGCAGATCGTCTTATCGCGGTTTCTGGAATCCGTTTGGTTACGACGAGGAAGATCAGGCTGCCTATCATAAAAAAATGCAGGCTTTCCTCAAGGAAAAAGATCTGGGATTCATGTCGTGGACCTTATATGATTTTAAGGAAGTACCTTCGAAAGTGGTTGGTAGTTTACCCTGGCGAAAGGCGAGGCAGAGACATTTCGGGTTTCTGGATGAGAATGGGAATAAAAAGAACTCGTTTCAGTATATATCAAATTAAAAAGAGGCAGGAAATTAATCCCTGCCTCTTTTCGTCTAACCATCTAATAACCAATCTAAGCATATTCAAATTTCAATTTTTTCTCTTCGATTTTTTTGAATTCATCGAGATATAGCTGCGTAATTTTTTCCATGGGCAGGCTACAGGCTGCTTCGTAATTTATTTCTCCTATTCTTCTCCTGTATAAATCATTTTCAATGATACGCTCCAAAGAATTTGCTAATGAGTCTACATTACCGGGACGAAAGAATTCCCCGGTATAGCCTTCTTCTTCAACCAGAAGGGCAAGGTCTCCCAGGCTTGGCATCACCACCGCCTTTCCATAGCTGCCGGCCTGGTGTAAAACTCCGGAACTACCTGTTGTAGAAGTGTAAGGAAAAACTACTACTGAGCTCTCTCCAAAAATGTGGGGGACATCTTCTTCGGCAACATAACCGGTGAAAGTAAGGTTTTCCACATGCTTGTATTTTTGCACCATAGTAGCCAGGTAGCCCGGAGTATTCGGACTGTCTGTTCCTGCAACGACAATCTCTAGTTCCTGGTCTGTTTTTTTTCTAAGTTTTTCAACTGCTTCTATAAGTATTTCTACTTTCTTATAGGTTCCGAATTTCCCAAAAGTCATGATTTTTTTTGGTCCGGATGGCAGATCAAATGTTGGTTCTGGAGGTGTTTCGAAAGATCCGTGCGGGATTTGCAGGACGTTATCAACTTTATACTTACTTTTAATAACATCCACGTATTTACCGATAGTAAGCGCGATCAAATCTGCCTGTAACAACACCCTGGTTAAAACCGATCCTATGAAATTGAAGACTTTCTGTAAGATCTTATTTTCGGTAAAACCGGCATTTCCAAGGTCTACGGTTTCCAGGATGTTGTGAAGCAAGACAATAGTAGGTATTCCTTTTAATTTAAAGATCAGGGGCAAAAAAAGGCCAAGGGCTGCAGGGATCTTTTTATCTCCAAATTTCATAAACTGAAGATTAAAAAGTATTGCATCAGGTTGCGAGTCTTTTAAACTTCTGTAAATACTGAAAACATTTTTATAGCTATTAAAACTCCAGCTGTCTTTCACAGTGATCTTACAGGCCGGGGTTTCAAAATCGATTTCTTTATTCTCATCTGTATGATCGGTAATAAGGATGAGTTCATCTATTTCTTCTTTCTGGGCAAAATGTTTTGCCAGGTGATATCCATACTCGTTCAGAGTTACTTTGCTTGGAGGGAATGCGGTTACTAGTGCCAGTTTCATAACTATTATTTTTAAGGGATTAGTGGTGAGGTAAAGATCTGACTGATCATCAGTTTATTTTAAAATCTTCGTTTAAAGGAAATTTAGGTTCGACGAGTAGAAGTTTTATTCTGGTAAAGAAAATATCCGGCCTGAAAAATTAACAGGCCAAGCATCACGTAAATCTGGGCCTCAACAACCGCTTCAAGGCTAAAATGTTGAAAATAGATCACGGCCAGCTGAAATACTCCGAATATTCCGGAGATCACTACGGGTAAATATTTATCAAGGGACAGGTAGTAATAAACAAACACATTAGCCAGGGCGAACAGGGAGCTGGCTAAGGCATACTTCCAGAGGATTCCAGCTATTTCTAAATAAGCGTTCCCAAATAAAACCTGGATAATGAATTGCGGGAAGATAAGGTTGAGTAAAACCACGCCAAGGACCAATACCGAGATCATTCCTAAATAATTAAAAAATATTTTTTGAGTATCCTTCCCCTCTTTATTTCTTTTAACAACCTCTGGTAATAAGAGCATCACGAACATCCAGGCCACGAAATATACTCCACGACCTATAAGAGCCATGGACGAATACAAACCCGCAGCATGAGAATCAAAAAAATGCTTTACCAGTAAAATATCACCATTGTTAATAAGGATCTGGGTAAGCTCGTAAAATGCGGTAACCAGGATGAACTTTTTCAGATGACCTAATTCAGCATTTTCGATCACCGGCAATACCTTGCTTTTTATTTTTTTGAATGGAAGCATTCCCGGGATCAAGGAGATCAGGATCCCCAACGAGACAAGTTCTGAGCTTCTAAACGGCAATATGAGGATAAAGGCCAGGGTGATAAAAAGCCTGCTTAGCATTTCTCCCTGGTAGGTTATAGAGAGCCTGATGAACTCCTGCTCTCCCTGAAAATATCCCCTGTTTACGCTCATTAGAAAATAAACAGGTACACCCATTCCAAAGATCCGGAACATTTCAGCAGAATCGGTATTAAACCAGGACTGTAGCTTTGTGGCAAGAATAAAAATAGATAAACCTACCATCAAACCTATTAGCAGGCTCCATTTCCTGGAATATCTTAAAAAGGCTTCTTTCTTCTTTCCATCAAAACTACCGGTAAATTTAGCGACGCTTAATTGTAAGGTCATGGCCATAAAAGACAGGATCAGTAAAAAAGTTATGAGTATGGCAGCGTCTGCAAAGGCTTCTGGTCCCAGTAAACGTCCCAGGGCCAGATTATACAGGTAATTGCCTATGTTCACAATCAGGGCACTCAGCATAAAAACATGTGCTGCCTTTATTTCAATACGGGTATAAGGAATCTGAAGAGAGGTCATGAGCTATGGATTTAGTTCTGAAAGCCGGAATTTTCGTAGATAAATGGATTAAAACCTGCACCTAAGAATGCACCGCGTATTTTTCCATTTTGCTCTCCTATAAAATTGATAAGTCTTCCTCGTCTTAAAGCATAAAGGATAAGTGCTCTCATTTCAAACACACTCCTTATGTCCATACTGTCCAGGTTAGCCAGACTTATCTTTATTTGTTTTTTCATTTCTAACATCACCTCAAAATATTTTCTCACCTGGTAAGAATTGGAGGCCGAAAGGTTTCCGTTAACTTCAAAAATTCCATTTTTCTCTTTAATTGAAAGTGCCATAATTCTAAGTATTAGGATTAATATCTGTCGCTAATATCCTTCGAAATCCAGTGAGCAATCCATCTCTTTCGACGGATGGCGTTTTTATGTAGATGAAATATGGCAGATGTGGTTTTAACTTGCCTTATATAAATTCAACCACCTTAACCATGAGAATCCACATATATATCCTAAGCTTTTTTTTATGCTTTACTTGGGTAGAAACCAGTGCCCAGGAAATGCAAAAAGGTTTTGATCAATTAGAAAAAGGAGAGTTTGAAGCGGCCCAGATGTTCTTCGCCAATATTCTTGTAGATTACCCAGAG
>JBFIMP010000074.1:0-10764 GCA_041611635.1 Christiangramia sp. | reverse complement strand
TCTCGCATTTTGTTGTACAGGATCTATGTATTCAGCCATCCAGGATACCAGTTTCCCGAATAATTGCTGCTCCAGCTGCAGGATCTTTTCTTCGGCACCAAGGATCTTCGACTCGTACTCCTTCAGTTCCTCGGTGATATAACGCTCGGCATTCACCAGGGTTTGCTTGCGTATCCAGCTTTCGGGTACCTTATCTTTATGCGTATTTCTAACTTCTATATAATAACCGTAGACATTATTGCTCCCGATCTTTAGAGAAGAAATCCCCGTGGCTTCGGTCTCTCTCTGGATCATATTATCGAGGTAATCCTTTCCGGAAAAAGCAATATCTCTAAGCTCATCCAGCTCTTTGGAAAAACCCCTGGCGATCACATTTCCTTTTTGAACATTTACCGGTGCCTCCTCGCTTATGCTCTCCGTGATCTTTTCCCGAAGCAGGTCGCAGGAATGCAAATTATCCCCAATGATCTTGAGCGCTTCGTTATTGCACTTCAAAGCCAGTTCCTTTACCGGAATGATCGCATTCAGGGAGTTCTTAAGCTGATTCACTTCCCGCGGACTAATTCTTTGAGTAGCCACTTTAGAGATCAAACGTTCCAGGTCGCTTATCTCACGGATCTTGTCCTGGACATCTCCCAGGGTTTCCGGATTCTTGATAAGAAAATCAACTACCTGCAGCCTCTTTTCGATCATTTCAGCATCCTTAAGAGGCAGCGCCAGCCAGCGCTTTAAGAGTCGGCCGCCCATAGGCGAGATCGTTTTATCTATAACATCTAAAAGCGTAACCGCATTGGCCGCGGTAGAATGGTATAATTCCAGGTTACGAATGGTGAACCTGTCCATCCAGACGTATTGCTCTTCGGCGATACGGTTTATAGAACTTATATGCTGAAGCCGGTGGTGCCTGGTTTCTGCCAGGTAATATAGCACGGCTCCTGAAGCTATGATACCTTCCTCCAGGTGATCTATCCCAAAACCTTTAAGCGACTTGGTCTGAAAATGCCCGTTCAGGGTTTCTTCAGCATAATCTATTTTAAAGATCCAGTCGTCCAGGTAAAAACAATGCATGTCTTTCCCGAAACTCTCGTTGAATTCTTTTTTGTACTTCTTCTGAACCAGGATCTCACTAGGCCCGAAGTTCTGAAGCAGTTTATCTATATATTCCCTGTTTCCCTGGGCGCATAAAAATTCCCCGGTAGAAACATCTAAAAAGGAAACTCCCAGGTTCTTTTTTCCGAAGTGAACGGCACATAGAAAGTTATTGGATTTGCTGCTAAGTATATCATCATTCATCGCCACCCCGGGTGTCACCAGTTCGGTCACCCCGCGTTTTACGATGGTCTTGGTCATTTTAGGATCTTCCAGCTGGTCGCAGATCGCCACCCGCTGACCTGCTTTTACCAGTTTTGGTAAATAGGTATTGAGGGAATGATGCGGGAAGCCGGCAAGCTCGGTTCTTTCTCCTCCATTATTCCGATTGGTAAGAACGATATTCAGGATACGGGCAGCCTTAACAGCGTCTTCCCCGAAGGTTTCATAGAAATCCCCGACTCTAAACAGTAACATGGCATCAGGATACTTTAGCTTGATGCTGTTATACTGCTGCATTAACGGGGTTACCTTCTGAGATTTCTTTGCTGCCAATTTTCCGGGATTTTAGGATTGCTAAAGTAAAGATTAGGCAGTTTGCTTAAAAATTATAATCCGAAATTTTAAGGATAAGACTGCCTAAAAATAAAATGGACCAGAAGAAGGTGCGCCACCAGTTCTTTTTAACCAGGCTGCTCGTGATCTCTTCGCAGGATTCACCAGGTTTAATGGAATTATGCAAGGGAACGAAGATCAAAAAAGTAAGTATCCAGGTAATTAGAACAATGATCATACTTCCCCACGTATATAAATTCTGCGATTCCCATAGCTGCCATATCACCACCACAAGCTGCGCGATCATCAAAGGACCTACGATCACGCCTATGCGCTGGGTATAGATCTTATGCCATTTCCCCAGGTCTTCATTCTTATAATAGCATAGCCCGGGATAGATCACCAGTTGTACTATCCAGATCAAAACCATCAAACCAAAATCGAGTAAAAGCCTTAATAATTGAAGATCCACACTTTAAAATTTGGTGTAAAAATAAAGATCCATTTATTGATAACCAGCGGCCTGCAGGTTAAAAAGTTCGGCATAGAGCTTATCGTTAGCCATTAGCTCCTGGTGTGTTCCTATTTCCAGCACCGCCCCATCTTTTAGCACCATGATCCTGTCTGCAATTCTCACCGTGCTGAACCTGTGTGAGATGATCACCGCGGTCTTGCCCTCGGTAAGCTTGATAAATCTCTGAAAAGCTTCCGTTTCAGCCCGGGCATCCAGGGCTGAAGTTGGTTCATCCAGGATCAATACTTCAGAATCCTTCATATAGGCCCTGGCGATGGCGATCTTTTGCCACTGCCCTCCGGAAAGGTCTTTTCCATGCTTGAACCTTTTCCCAAGAGGTTGTTCATATCCTAATGGCAGATCTTTCACCACCTCCCGGGCGAGACTTTTTTCGGCTGCGCCATCGATTCGCGGCTGATTAGAAATTTCACCGATCTCTCCCATAGCGATATTTTCCCTGAGGGTTAACTCGAATTTCACGAAATCCTGGAAGATCACGCCAAAATACTGCTGGTAGGCTGCCTGATCGTATTTCTTAATAGGAATACCATCCAGCAGGATCTGGCCTTCGGTTGGTTCATAGAACTGAAGCAGAAGCTTTATCAACGTGGTTTTCCCGGCTCCATTCTCACCCACAAAGGCAAGTTTCTCCCCTGCCCTGAGTTCAAAGTTGATGTTTCTAACCACCCATTTTTCAGATTTGGGATATTTAAAGCCTACGTTGATGAATTCAAATCCCTTCTCGATCTTTTCCGGCAGGTCCAGCTTTCCACCGGTAGAGCTTTCGGCATAGGTAAGGTCCAGAAATTCAAAGTAATCCTGAAGATATAACGCGCTTTCAGTAATGGCCGTGAACCTGGTAAAAAATCCCTGCAGTTTCGACCTTAACCTGTTGAAGGATCCAGACAGGAAAGTAAGGTCACCCAGGCTGAAAATTCCGGCAACCGTCCTGAAGATTATAAAAACATATGCGCCATAATAAGCTGCCGTTCCTATAACATTAAAAATGGATCCCCAGCCGGCACGTTGTTTTGCCAGTCTCTTGCTTTGTAAATAATATTTATCTGAAAGTCCCTTGAAACGGTCTGCCAGGTAATTCGATAGTCCGAATAATTTAACCTCCTTAGCGGTCACATCACTGGCCCCGGCATATCTTAAATAATCAAGTTCCCGCCGTTCCTGGGTCCAGCTGCGAGCCAGAGAATAACTGGTACCACTGAATTTGATCTCATTGATGATGGTAGGGATAATAGAGACCACCAGTAAAATGATTAGCCAGGGTTCAAAAGCCACCACCCCGGCAAGCAGGGAAATGATAACGATCACATCTTCGCCCTGGGTGAGGATATTAGACATTAGTCCTACCCTCCCGGTAGTTTGCTGCCTGGCCCGCTCCAGTTTATCATAGAATTCTGAATCTTCCAGCTGGGCGAGATTCAATTCTGAAGTCTTTTTAATGATCTTTACGGAAGTGTCGATGGAATATTGATCACCTAGAAGAGCATCGCTAAGGCTTATTCCCCGGCTAAGCAGATCTGAAATGATGGCAAGGCCAAATTCTGCCGCTACCAGGATCCATAGCCTGTCGAGGTCTTTAGTTTCGGCGGCGATCTGCACTACTACCTCATCGATGATCAGTTTTCCCAGCCAGAGCATGACCACGGGAAGCACGGCATTTAAAATTCTCCCCAGCACGTTGGTATAAAAAAGCAGGGGATTCACTTTCCTTATCTCCCTGAAAAAACGAGGTACGAATTTTAAAGAAGCAAAGCTCTCCCGGAAATTGATATTATTGGTTTCGAATGATTTTTTAGGTCTGGGCAAATTTTTCCATTTAAAGATTGGTGCAATTTAAGGCTAAACCTAAAATTGTCCTTTCCCTGGGTCGGGAATTAAGTCATTAAATTTAATCTGGATAAGATTACGCGATAAGCTCCCTGCTCTCCCAGGTTTTTTCGCGGAAGAATATTCCTGAAGATTCTTAATTCTACTCCCGTTTTAAAGTGGTCATTTTTTGAAAATGCTCCTCTAGAAATTTACAACTAGTATTTGAGGTTCATTTATATTTTAGGATTTCAAAAACTTACTTTAATCACTGAAAATCACTAACTTAGACTAGCTAACTGTAACATCAACCTAAAAATTACAACTATGATTTATTTAAAAAAATTACCAATATTCTTCTTATTGGCTAGCATTTTAGTGATTGCTTCCTGTAAGGATTCTGGCAAGGAAAGCACAGAAGCTGAATTAGAAAATGATTCTTCTACCGTTGAGCTACCTGTAAACACAGACTCTGATGAGGCCTTACAAGCCTTTGAAGAAGGACTCGAATATTTAGATAAGGGTAATTCGAGGAAAGCACGCGCTAAGTTTGATGAAGCCTTGAAATATGATCCAGACTTCGTATCGGCTCAAATGTACAGAAGCTATTCTGCGAATTCCGCGAAAGACTGGGCCACCAACCGGGATAAGTTCCTGGCCTTGCGCGATAAAGCTAACGAGGCAGAGGCCATGATGATAGATATGACCGAAGCCAACATGAAAAGTGACGTGGATAAAGAACTGGAGATCAGTAAAAAAATGGTGGAAAAGTACCCGGAATCTGCCCGCGCCATGCAAAATCTTGCTAATTATTATAACAATAACGATCAGGAAGAAAAGGCAAGAGAGCACTGGAAGAAAGCCCTGGAATTAAATCCAGATTTTGTACCTGCCATGGCCAACCTGGGTAGTTCTTATCTATTTGATTCTCCTCGTGATAAGGACCAGGCTAAAAAATACTTCGAAAGGCTTGTTAAAACAGCTCCTAACAGTGCGCGGTCCCATATCTTAATGGGAGATTATTACCGTGACCAGGATAATCTGGACAAGGCGCTGGCTAGTTATGAAAAAGCGGCTTCACTCGATCCTGAAGACGATGTAGCTCCGGCCAAATCTGGGCATGCTAATTCTATCCTTGGTAATTATGAGGAAGCCCGTAAAAATTTTAAAGAGGCCCGTGAGTTAAGTGAATTTGGAACCAATCTTTCTGGTGAAGCAAATACCTATGTTTACGAAGGCAATTCCACGCAGGCATTAAAATTCCTGGAAGAGGGTATGAACTCTTTCGATTCTATGGACATTCCAGAGAGCAATAAGAATATTGCGAAATATCAGGCTGCTTATTCTGCAGCTCATATCGCCATGCATAAAGGCAATACTAAAAAACTTGAGGAGATCGTAAATAAAATGAAGCCAATTTCAAAGCAATTGGTAAATGATGCAAGCAGCCCGGTGGTAACCGCTAACCAGAAGGCAAGTTTACATTACTGGGACGCCATGGTTTTGGCCGGTAATAAAAAGTACAGGGAAGCTATGAAAGAGGCTGAGATGATCAAAGAGTCGGTTAGTTCTATTAACAGTCCAGACAAACTAATGCCATATCACAGAGCACTGGCCGTGATCAATTATCACATGGGTAATACAGAAAAAGCCCTGGAACATATCAAGCAAACCGAAGAAGATTATATCCATGATAAATACTGGATGGCTAAAATCAACGAAAAGGCTGGAAATACCGAAGATGCGATGAAATTATATGAAGAGATCGCAGATGAGAGATTTAACTCGGTTGAGTTTGCGTTAATACGGGATGAAGTAAATAAAAAGGTGGAAAAAAATACAGCAGGTTAACCTGATCTAATTTGCATATTGACCAGATAACCCTTCAATGTAGATTGGAGGGTTTTAATTTTTTATTGTTAACGTATAAATTTACCAGGTATTCACCTGAGATATCCAGATGATAAAATCTGGACTATAATTAAATTATTCTTGTTATACCTCAAATCGACTAAATTGGAGGCAAAGCTGTTCCCGGGTTCAGGCAAATTATTCTTTCGGTAAATAGTTTGGTAGCAGGCCTCCTGCAATTATTCTCTCAGCAAACCGGAAATTCAACCATCAAATTTTCGCAAAAAAAATGACACCCAGGAGGTGCCATCTTCTTTTCAAATAATTAAACTAAACTATTGAGATTGATTACTTAGATCTTCATTCAATTTATACATATAAGCCCACGAATCGTCTAAAGCATCCCTGAACTTATCTCTCATTTTCGTCATTTTCTCTTTTCCATGTTTTTGCTCATACACCTCCCATGGTCCATCCCACTCAGCATCCAGGCCGGCAAAATTCTTAAACGGCAGGCTTACCATATAATCTGGATCATCCCGGCCTCCACCTTCAAAGTCATACCAGTAACCCAATGGTTCGCCCTTAGTCTCTTTATAAGTAGAAGAGACATCTTTGATAACTTCATTGAAGACGGATGAATTATTGGTTCTGAAAAAAGTCACCCAAACCACTTTATTTCCGGAGGTTGGAGATTTACTCACCTCGGGCATGGTAGAAGCTATGTTATGACTCATACTTTCTACATAAGGAAAAACGTCTGACTGGAAAATGGCCTGGCAGGCCTTATCGGCATCCTGCGGATCTTCGTCCATTTCTGCCCATTTATCCATGAAATAGGTAACGGCAACGACTCCGCCTTCTCCCTGAACGCGATTCCAGACATTCCAGGAATCGGTTCCGCTATTTTCAAGATAGCAGTCTTTCCATTTTTTCATTCCTTCCTGGAACTTTTTTCCCTCGTTCATTTTGATTTTCAATTCGAACATGTGCAGAATTCTGCTTTCTTGCTGAGCTATCCCCAATAGAGGAAATAACAGAAGAAATAAGATCATTTTTTTCATAATTGATAGGATTAGTTGTTAATAGCGATTTAAATTACTCATTTTCAGTAAATTATAGTATTAAAATTTCAAAAAATCGCATATAACGTTCAAATTAAACTGCTGATTATCAGGTTACTATAACCTTATGTTATCTACAGAAATTGCATGCATGACTTTTCCTAAACCGGTCTTATAAAATGAGCCAATTGTTTAAACCCCTAACAGTTCAAATAAATAATGAATTTTCAATTCTGGTTATAAATAACTAAGCCACCATTTATTCTTATTCCGAAGTTTATATTCCATGTATTTCTTACAGGGAAAATAAAGCAGGAAAACTATAATGACCCAAACGATATAAACCACAATCAGCGGATACCCGTAACCCTGAAGTTCTGAACTGGTAAAAATGTTTTCGGTAATAATCATTTTGGTCCAGTCCTCTCCCGAAATAAGCAATACCAGCAGTGCGGCCAGATGTATCACGAAAATATGGAGCAAATAGTAAAAGAAGGGAACCCTGCCAAAAACAAGAAAAAAAGATGTTATGTTGTTCTTAATATTTTCAGCCAGGTAAAGAAACAACATTGCCGGCCCCAGGGTGATCAATAGAAAAGAAAGCGATGGCGGATATTTGGTCACATTCAATACAGAAAGCATAGTAAATATGGCTGAATCCTGTTCCTTCCAGGGCGAAGGATCTCCATATAAATTAGGAATTCGCAGCAATAAAAACAGACCGATACTGCCCAGTCCTAAAAGCAATAACCACTTCTTCCGCTTTACCCTTGGGTACTCCCAGGTATAGAGCCCTCCAAAGATATATCCAGCAGCCATGACCCCAACCCAGGGAATGATAGGATACATAAAATAGATTAGATGATCTGGCATTCTTATCCCACCTCCCTGGTGCAGAATATACCATAAAACCGATCTAAAATCCTGACCCTCTGTGGTAATCCCATCCAGCAAATTATGCCCAAATATCATTAATAGAGCCACTGCCAGTATCGCCTTTTTTGGTAGATAAATGAGGAAAGAAAGAAATATCATGCTTAAACCGATCGCCCAGATCACCTGTAAATTGATAAAACCATAGGTAGGATCGAACCACCACAAGAGGTTCATTATTACAATTTCAACAAATATCAGCCACAATCCCCGGCTTACGAGAAAATTGAAAAGCTGTTTCCTCGACTTTTTATGACCATATAGAAAAGCCGAAGTCCCTGCTAAAAACACAAACGCAGGTGCGCATAAATGAGTGATGAATCTTGTAAAGAACAACTCGGGAGTTGTGGTATCGAGGTTGGTAGGGTCGTTTGTAGTTATGGCATTAATATGGAAATAATCCCTAACATGGTCCAAAGCCATGATCACCATGACCAGCCCTCTAAGGAGATCTATGGACTCAACCCGCTTAATAATTTTCTGCTCCATAAACCTCTATTTAAATTTGAATTATTAAGCCTAAAAGGTTGAAAATGGGGCTGGAAAATTCAAATCTCACCTGGACCCCTCATCATCATAAAAAAGTGGCTATGATATAATAAATTACGATCACAAGTAGCAATAAGAATTGAAAAGCTAAAAACTTCAGGGCCCGCTGAACGTTCTGGAATTTAAGATTAGCGATCTTGGCATTTATAAAAATTTGCTGCCCTAATTGATCGAATAGCTTTTCCTCATCCAGACTAATATTAAAAAAGGTTCGTGAAAATTCCTTGATATCCCCGAACTTAGAGATCACGTCCCCGAAAAAAAATATGTTCTTGTCATATTTAGATTCTATTCGAGGCATAAAACACCTGATGCTGAAATAAATAGATACCACGGCGCAGCCGAACCAAACCGCCAGCAGGATAAAGATGATCGTATTATCTTCAAAATGGTCCAGGACCAGACTAATGTTCTGGTAGACGAAATTAAGAAGGATCCCGTAAAAGGAAAGTATCAACCCGGCCTTGATCTCTGAGGCCTTGATTAGGCTGGAAACATAGCTAATACTGCCCCAGTAATGGTCAATAAGATCATCTGTATGTTTATTCTTTAGATGCGGAAAGTTTTTTTTTTCAGATTCTTGCATAGATATTTCTGGAGTTAGAACGTTTTAAAATACCGGATTACAGAAAATAAGAACTTTATAAAAATGAACCCTACCGGGAAATTCAGCTGAGCACTTACCGACTAAAACTGCCTTTTAGTAATAGGTTTGACCTTAATAAAGTATATTATCCAGGATCTTATCCAGGGTATTTTCCATCATGCTGAATTTTTTATCTGAAAAGAAGACCTCGAACATTTCCTTTCTTAATTGTGTAAGCTCCTTATGAGAGTATTCATGTACAACCAGGTTATCCTGAATTTTCTCAAGGCTCTCCTCCTCAGTATCCCCAGAAAATTCCTCATACATTTTATCAAAGGTTTCCTTATCTGTTTTCGATTTTATCAATTCAAGCTCTTCCTGTGTCACCTTCGAATCGGCATTCGCGCATAACATTAAGATATAGATCTGAAGTTCGGTTTTGGTCCAGTGTTGCTGTTGGTTATTCATAACTATATACTTTTGATTGATTAGAAATGAAATTTCAGCTAAACCTCAGCTCTCCTCTACTGAAAAAACAGTAAAAAACTTCCTTTTACATTTAACTGAAACATCACTTCTAATCTAGTAAATAATTAGTTAACAACCACTTATAGATCTCATGATATTTCAAATTGATTCAAAAGTCCTCCTACTTCCTTATTATTAAACAGGAAGCAAAGTGATTATTTTTATGTATAATCTAATTATTGCCCCTAACTGGGTAAGCTGGCCTTTCCATTTTTTTAGGCGGATTTTCTTCAAGTTGCTTCAACACCAATTCAATGGCCTTTTGCAATTGAGGATCATTTCCCTGTATCACTTCTTTGGGAAGCTGCTCTACCTCGATATCTGGTGGCACTCCCTCATTTTCTACCCTAAAACCTTCTTCAGTATAAAAAGCGACATTTGGTGCGGTAACTATTCCTCCATCTATGAATTCAGGATAACCAAGAACGCCAACTAGTCCACCCCAGGTTCTTTTTCCTATGATCGTCCCTAAATTGAATTTTCTGAACATCCAGGGCAGATAATCTCCGCCAGAACCAGCAGTTTCATCGATAAGCATCACCTTTGGCCCCTGTATGGAAGCACTCGGAGATTTCAAATCCTCGCCATATCTAAAATTCCAGTAGGCCTGTTGCGGCTTTTTCAGCATGTCTATATAATAATCTGCTAACTGACCGCCTCCATTAAAACGTTCATCAATAATGATTGCTTTTTTATCGGCTTGTGGATAGAAATATCTTTTGAAATATTCATGGCCGGCATCTGCCGTATTTGGTACATATACATAAGCGACCTGACCGTTGGTGGCCTCATTCACTTTTTTGATATTACCCTCGATCCAGTCGCGATTTCTAAGGTCCCATTCATTTTCTACAGGGATCACCTTTTCCTTGCGGGAATTCTTCATATCTGGGCTTGAGCTCACGGTAAGGGTTACGATCTTATTGGCGGTATTTTCAAAATATTTGAACAGGTTATCGCTGGCAGTAACTTCTTTACCATCAACCGCCAGTATATAATCTCCTTCATTTACATTTACCCCGGGCTCGGTTAAAGGAGAACGCATGTTAGGATTCCAGTTTAACCCGCCGTATATTTTGCTGATCCTGTAGCGGTCATTCGCTACTTCATAATCGGCACCCAGCAGTCCGCCTTTTATATTTTCAGAAGTTTCAAATTCATCGCCTCTACTCGAGAAACGATGGTGCCCTACACCCAGCTCACTAAACATCCACTCCATTACCTCATAGAGGTCGCTTCGGGTGGTCACATGGGGCAAAAACTGACTGTAT
>JBFIMP010000073.1:0-10849 GCA_041611635.1 Christiangramia sp. | reverse complement strand
TTATTCCTACCCAGCCATGACCTTTATATTTTTTCGCAAAATCTATGGTTGCTACCGTATTGGCATAGGTAAAGAAAAGTTTATTAGGATGTTTTTCTCTTGAAATACGCTCTTCGATAAGCTTGGTTTCATGAGAAAGCATCTTTTTTAAACGAGCTTCAGTAACATAACGGCGGTCATTCTCAACTCCATATATGGCGTCACTAAAGTCTTTATCGTAAGCACTCATCGCCTTTGCAATGGTACCGGAAGCGCCACCAGCCCGGAAAAAGTTTCGAACAGTCTCCTGGCCAGCACCAATTTCTGAAAATGTCCCGTAGATATTTTCATTTAAATTGATGCGAAGGGCTTTACTATTTATTGAAGGAACGTTTTCAAATTCCTTATCGCCCATTATAGTAATTGGCATAATTTTTCTTTTAGGTAAACAATTTCTTTGTGTACTTCAAAAGTACTAAAAGCGGTAGGCATACGAAAAAATATATTTACTTTTGTGTGAAAAATAACAGCTTTTGGAAATAACATTTTTAGGAACAGGTACATCTCAGGGAATACCGATCATTGGAAGCGATCATCCGGTCTGCCATAGTGATAATCCTAAAGACAAACGTTTACGGGTTTCTATTCTTGTTACTTGGAATAACTGGAATATCTTAATTGATTGCGGCCCCGATTTCAGACAGCAGATGCTGGCTAATGAAGTGCGTAAGCTGGATGCTATCTTTTATACCCATGAGCATAATGACCATACGGCCGGTCTTGATGATATAAGGCCATTTTTCTTCAGGCAGGGTGATATTCCCGTTTACGCACACGAAAGGGTCTTAAAAGCTTTACAAAAGCGTTTTGATTATATCTTCACCACAAAAGATAAATATCCCGGTGCTCCCGGGGTAAAGGAAAACGTTATTACAAACAGTCCATTTAGTTTTCATGGCTTAACGGTGACTCCGGTTGAATTTATGCATAACCGTCTACAGGTCTTTGGTTATAGGATGGAAGATTTTGCATATTTGACAGATATTAAGTCTATTGAAGATAATGAGGTGGAGAAACTACAGGATCTCAAGGTTTTGGTGGTAAGCGCTCTTAGAATAGAACCGCATCATTCCCATTTTAATCTTGAAGAGGCCCTTAAGTTCATAGAAAGAGTAAAGCCTCAAACAACCTATTTAACACATATTAGCCATATGCTTGGTTTTCACGACGAGGTCGAAAAGAACTTGCCAGACAATGTTCACCTGGCTTATGATAATCTAAAAATCACCATTTAGAATGCGCAATAAGATCTTAATGTATCTTTTTATATTCTCAGTATTATTTACACTTTTCATATATGTAAATGATAAAAGGATACTGGATGCGAAACAGGAAAAAATAAACAGGCTTGAAGAAAAGCTGGCAGAACTGGAAGCTGATGCAAATTTTTCATCTGACGTGGCAGATATTGAAGACTATTTCAACCTACAGAATAACGAAGACGCGATCACTTATTTTGAAAATAAGGGAATAGATACTCAGGATCTTATTTTGAAGATCGAGGATGCTATCATAAGTAAGAATTCTACCGAAGAGGACAATCCTCTAGTGCCTCAAGCCGGGATGGAAGGTAAAATGCGTATTAATAAGATCAAGGTTTTAAACCATAAATGGGTCATCGCAGATTTTACGGACGGAACGTACTGGGGTGAAGTTTTTTTTAGCTATGAGGTCTATGAAAATGGAAAGATCGAATTCTATCCAGAGAAGTCTTTTCTTTACCCTTTAAACTAAACTAGATCCTTGCTTTTAACCATTCTTTCAATTCATAGAAATTTTGCGGGGCTACACCATGACCAACCGGGAATTCCGAATATGAATTTTTAATGCTAAGATTTTCAAGAAATGGTTTTGTTTTCCTGGCCCAGTCTACGGGAATCACCTGGTCTACACTACCATGGGAGCAGTAAAAGTCAAGTCCAGAAAAATCATTCTGCTCATAGCCTTCTTTCAGGATTCCCTGGTTAACATAGCCGCTAAGCGCAACTACATTTTTAATTTTTTCAGGGTAGGAGAGTGCCACTGCATAACTGAGAATACTTCCCTGGCTAAAACCTAGAAGATTTATATTTTCAGCATCTACAGGATAATTCTTGATCACTTCATCTATAAAATCCCTTATCGTCTCCCTGGAAGTAATGGCCTGTATATCATCGCTAAATTTGCCATCGTTGTTATCCCAGTGAATTTCATACCAGGCATTACCATAGGGCTGCATGGAATAAGGTGCTTTTGCCGAGATTATAAATAGATCCTCGGGCAATTCGCCAGCGAAGGAAAATAGATCATTTTCATCGCTTCCATAGCCGTGAAGCATAATTAAAACCGGGCTTTTGTCCGATTTTATTTTTGGCTCTTTGATAATATGTTGAAGTGAAAAATTCTGTGTCATTATGAAATTGTACTAAACCATTTTTGAAATAAAGGTCCTAATATAGGTACCTCGCGTGCTTCCCCTTTAATTGCCATTACCAGCCCGTAACCCCATAACACGATAAAGAATAAATAAAATGCACCTACTATAAATCCCTGGTCAAATAAGCCCATTAAGGCCCCAATAAGGTAAAAGGTGATATTGATTCCAAAGGCCTGTCTAATATGAAAACTGGCAAAACGATCTTTGGGTTCAAGATTCATGAAATATGCGATAATTGTGCCTATAATTGTAATATATGCAACGATAGCTGTGGTCTTAGCCTGTCCTGTAGTTTCCATGATCTTATAAAATTAATTACTAATAAATCCCTTTTGTGTAACTACTCCAAAAGCCTTTCCTTTTAATTTCTTATTTAAAAAAAGACTGTTCCTGGAAGAGGATAGTATATCTTTTTCGGTAAATTGGAATGAATCACCAGGAATAAATAAACTCAGTTCTGCCTGGGCTCCTTCCTTAATTTCATATTCTGCGATACCGAATCTCTGTTTTCCTGCGGTCAGATACTTTACGGCCTCCTCTTTTTCGAAAATAGTGCAAAGGGCTCCAAAAGCAGATTCTAAACCTATAGTTCCAAAGAGGGCATTGTCAAATTCCACTTTCTTATGTTCCACATCAATAGGATTATGATCGCTGGTAACCATGTCTATAGTTCCGTCTTTTAAGCCTTTAATGAGGGCTTTACAGTCTTTTTTAGTACGTAGTGGAGGTAGGACTTTTACATTGGCATCGAAAGAACTTAATTCTTCGTCTGTCAATAAGAGATTATGAATGGCCACACTGCAGCTAACATCCAAACCTTTTTTCTTAGCCTCTTTTATAAGCTTAACCGATTTCTCTGTAGAAATGGTTGGAATATGAAGTTTGCCTCCCGTATATTCAAGTAAATAAAGGTCTCTAATAATCTGTAGCTCTTCTGCCAGATTAGGAATTCCTTTCAAGCCAAGAGAGGTACTGTTTTCATGTTCGTTCACCATGCCGTTACCTGCGATCCTGTTTTCCTGGGGATAACTCTGAATAAGCGCATCAAAATTCTGGGCATACTGCAGGGCGATCTTCAGCATGTTAGGGTTTCGTAATGGTGATTTATAATCGCCAAAACTTATCGCACCAGCTTCTTTCATATCCAGCAGTTCAGCAAGATCTACACCCTCGCTTTTCATGGTAAGGGCACCAGTGGGGTATAAATATACCGGGTGAAAAGCTGCTTTTGCCTTTACCGCAGCAATACTCCCGCTGTGATCTAAAACAGGGTTTGTTTGAGGATTAAGCGCTACAGATGAGAACCCCGATTTTCCTGCGGTCTCCAGTCCATTAGCAATGGTTTCTCTGTCTTCAAAACCAGGTTCACCAAAACTTACACTACTATCAAACCATCCTTTGGATACATGTAGGTTTGGCACCCTAATCTCCTCATCTGATTTTTCATTCAGGTCTTTGCCAATCTTTTTTATCGTTCCGTGAGCAATGAAAATATCTGTTTCTTTATTGTGGAATTTGGAATTTTCATCCAGAACAGTAACCGATTTTAAGAGTAGCTTCATTTAAGGAATTTTATAAGTAGCATTTCGATCGCTAGAAATATTAAGGCAAAAATAATAAACCATTTCCAAAGAGAAACGATCTGGGAAGCTGCATTTGATTCAGAAAAATAATCTTCGGTAGAATTATATACTTTGATCCCCTCGATGTTCGTAAGATCTGAGTACCTCAGGTCGCTTTCTTCCCTGGAAAAGTTAAAACTGATGGTTCCCACGATAGAGCTACTGTTGGATATATCATAATTCCCTGCTTTAAGATCTATATTTTCAGTACTTATTTCTACGCGGTTAGTATAATTCTGTTGCTGGGGAATGATATTTATTTCTCCCTGTACGATATGAAGAACCTGGTCTTTTTCCAGATTTACCGGGATATCGATTTTGTGATCTTCATCGGTTAGATAATATAGCTGGTTTTCTTTAAGCGAGGCAAGACCTATCTCGTAAAAAACAGGAACTATGAGTGGAGAATTCTTAAAATTAGAGTTTGCCTGATTAAGTGCTGCGCTGAATAAATAAACCGAATCTCCTCCGGCAAGAAATGCCCGGCCATCCTGGTAGGTTAGAATTGCATTGTTGGAAGAGAAATTATGCGAGCTAAGCACTTTAGGATATTCGAAATTCTCAACTCGATCTTCAAAAACATTTTCCAGCAAGGGGTGATCAAATGAAATTCCTGTGATCAATCTTTCTGTCCCCACTTTTTCAGAAAATGCTGAGAATCCAAAATTATTCAATAATTGGGCATAGCCCTGTGCGTCTTCAGAAGGGATAATGATCACAGAGGCTCCATTTTTTTTCACTGTAGAGAGATTATTAATCAAAGAGGTGGGGAGTTGCTCAACCTCATTTAAAATAATCAGGTTCGCAGAGTTTAATCGATTAAAATCTATCTGATTAGGAGTATAATTAAAAGTTTCAAACTCAGGTTCTTTATAGATTCGATTTAAGAAATCTGTCTCTGTCGCTGACACAATGATTACCTGGATCTTGGGGTTTTCGTTGATATGGAAGAATAGCTGGTTGTCATAGGAAAGTCCGGAATCTTCAATTTCAATGCGGCCCTTGGCGATCTTAGTATTTCGAAGTCTGAAGCCAATCTCAGTCGTTTTCTCTTCAGAAAACTGAATAGTATTTCTACCCAGTAAAGTTTTACCATCGTAGACAGATATGGTAACAGGTTCTTCAGATAAATTATTCGAACTGGCGATGATTTTTAAAAAAACACTTTCCGGGTTTTTATTCACAATATAAGCAGAGTCCAGGCTGGCATTAATTATTTCTTTCGATTCACTCTGAACAAAATGATAATTGAAACCTTTACTACTTATACTTGCTGGCAGATCGATCGATTCCTGAAAATCTGAGATAAGAACCAGGTCATTTATTTCATTAACACCACTATCGAAATAATTTTCAGCTTTTAGAAGGATCTCTCTAAACCTCATTTGTTTTCCGGTAAGTTCTAAATCCTGTACTTCAGCTTTCAGTTCAGTAGCCTTGCGATCAAAATATGTGTTAGTATTTGTAAAAAGAGCCAGGTTATTTCCCTTTATATTTTCCAGTAATTGATTCTGTGCATTTTTAAAATTGTTTCCCTGGTCGTTACCCGCCTGCATACTAAATGAGTTATCCAGGTATATGAGCGTTCGGGAATCTTTCAAAGCTTTATCGCTCGCAGGCAAATAGGGTTGAGCGAAAGCAAGGATCAGGGAGGTTAGTAATAGTAACCTTGTAATAAGGATCAGGAATTTCTTAAGCCTTGAACTCTTGCGAGTTTCCTGGATCACTTTTTTTAGAAATTTTACATTCGTGAAATCTTCCTTTTGAAATTTTCTTAAACGAAATAAATGTACGATCAGTGGAATAACAAGTAAGAAAAGGGCATACAGTAATTCCGGCTGTTGAAAGTGCATATTAAGGAATAAGGTTTCTCAAATATAGAAAATGTAGGCGATTATGAGTTAAAACCTTTTGATAGAGAATTTAAAATTACTGCCTTCACCTATTTTAGATTCAATGGATATCGATCCACCCATAGACTCTATAAGTTTTCTAACGGTAGCAAGGCCGATTCCGCTGCCAAGATTTCCTTCGCGATCTGACATATCCAGGGTGGTAAAAAGCTCGAAGATCTCCTTATGTTTTTCCTGAGGAATTCCCTTACCATTGTCTTTCACTTCAAAATAGTAAAACTCCTCGTTCTTGTTGAAGGATATATCAACCTTTCTGATATCCTTATCGTTGTATTTAAGTGCGTTGCTAATAAGATTCATGAAAACCTGGGTGAGGGCAGCTTTATTCACATTATGCAACATGATATCGTCTGGGTAGGTGATCTTGATATCGTCTGAAACCTGATATAGATCTACGATTCCCTTCAGCATCTTGCGTAGATCGACATTGGTATAATCCTTCTCCATAACATGGTCACTGCGATAAAAGCTTAAAATGCCGTCTATATAATTTCTAAGGGAGTAGGAGGATTCTACAAGGAACTGCAGGTATTGCTCGGTGTCTTCATCAAATTTCCCCTCATTTTCATCTTTCAATAATTCAGTGAGAGAAATAATATTTGCCAGAGGTGACTTTAGATCGTGAGAAACCAGGCTCGCGAATTTTTCGAGTTCATGGTATTTTTCTTTCAATTTATTTTGAACCTGGAATAGTTTGATCTTCTGCTTTCGGAATTCAAAAAGATTCAATGCCTGTTTTGCTAAAGCTTTTAAACCTCTTTTCTGGTTTGGTGATAGTTCTTTTTCCCGGGTATCGAAAACACAAAAAACCGCTATTGCATGTCCCTGTGGATTATGAAGGGGTACCCCGGCATAGAAAGAAAATTCACGGTCATAAATACCCTTCGCTGCTTCAAAAACATCTGGTTGCTCACTTTTTTTTAAAATTAGAATAGCAGAATCACTGTGGATAGCGCGATCACAAAAAGAATTTTCTCTATAGATCTCTTCAATATCTGCACCATAGGTAGATTTGTTCCAGATACGGGTTTTGTCTACAATACTAATTTTGGCTACCGGAGAATTGGAAATAGTAGCCGCAAGAAACGTAAGATTATCATAATCTTCGTCTGGTCCCGAATTTAATATGTTGTATTCCCTCAATGCGGTTTGCCGAAGCTTCTCATTGAAAGGAACTAATTTATGTTGCATTTCCCCAAATAAAATATTGATTTAAAGTTATTTAAAAAAAAATAACTTTTCCTAAAAAATATATTATTCTATTGAATAAAACGCTTTATACTAAAATCAAAACATGTTCCTTCTCCTTCCTCAGAAGTCACATTTATAAAACCACCCAGGCTACCCACTAATTTTTTCACTGTGGATAGTCCAATCCCGTGACCTTTTTTCCCTTGCCGGTCACTATCAGCTGCCGTGGTAAAAAGTTCAAATATCTCCTCGTGCTTATTAGTGGGAATACCAATTCCATTATCCTTAACACTAAAATTGAAAAATTCACGGTTTTCTGTGCAATCTATATCGATGATAATTTTCTCTTTGCTGTTGTATTTAAGACTGTTGTTTATCAGGTTCATAAAAATCTGGCCAACAGCAGCGCTATTACCATATATTTTCAGGTTATTATCTGGCAGATTGATCTCACAGTTTTCAGCAATATTCAACAGGTCAATTATATCTTCTAGAAGGTCATTTAGAAAGAATTCCTGCTCGCTGTAGTTTTGTACACTGCTGGAATAATGATCTAAGAGTCCGTTAATGTAGTCACTAAGTGTGAGCCCAGACTGTTTTAGGTAATTAAGATATTTTATTCCTTCTTCATTGAGATTATCCGAATATTTGGCCTTAAGTATATCTGCCGTGATGATCATATTGGCAAGAGGCATCTTTAGATCGTGGGAAACGGTACTGGCAAATTCTTTTAAAATACGATTGTTCTCATCAAGGTCATTTTTTATTTTTTCAAGTTCCTTATTTTTTCTACGATAGTTTAAAAGAACTTCAACTTGTTTGGCGAGGGCCTTTAAAGCTGTTTTCTGAGCATCTGTTAAATGATGTTCCTTGGAATCTAGAACGCATAGGGTACCTAAAGGTAAACCTTCTTCATCTAAAATTGGGGCGCCGGCATAAAACCTAATCGCGCCTTCTTTTGCAATGGCAAGCGGGTTGTCTTTAAAACGTTCGTCTTTTAATGTATTGGGAACTTCAAATAACTGCTGAGGCTCTAATATAGCGTGGCCACAGAAGGAGATCTCCCTTTCAGATTTTTCTATAGATGTACCAACCTTAGATTTGAACCAATTGATCTCCTTATCTAAAATTGTGATAAGGGCAATTGGTGTTTCACAGATAGCACTGGCCAATTTGGTAATACTGTCATAAGTTTCTTCAGGTAAAGAGCCAATGATATCAAGATTTTTAATTGAATCGAGCCTTTTTTCCTCATTGGCAGGAATAATGGGACTTATCATTAATTAGATATCAGATTTTTAATTTGTTAAAGGAAACTAAAATAAATGAGACTACCAAAGTCTAAAACTGTCCTTTTTCAAAGACCCCGAGGCCAAAAAGGGCAAAGTCATATTTAACAGGATCCAGGGGATCCATCTTTCTTAAATTATAGTCTAACTCCGTAAGAGCTTTGGCATCATTCATTTTTCTTTTTAGCAATCCTAATTTCCGGGCGATATTCCCGGAATGTACATCTAATGGGCAGGATAACTGTGCGGGAGAAAGATTTTTCCAGAGCCCAAAATCAACACCTGTTCTGTCATCTCTCACCATCCACCTTAAGAACATGTTGATACGCTTGGCAGCTGAATTCTTTAAAGGATCACTTACATGTTTTTCTGTTCTTTTTAGATGTTCCAGTTCAAAGAAAATAGCTTTGAATTCATGTATAGCCGGTTGCAAGCTTTCCCTGGCAGCGTTTTTAGAAAAAACAGACTCCAGGCCTCCATAATTGGTATAGATATTTTGCAAGGCTTTAATAAAGTAGGAGAGATCATCAGAATTGAAAGTACGGTGTACGAACCCATCGAATATCTCCAGATCGCTTTGCTGGTGATTCAATATAAAATCATAAGGTCTCATGTCCATGAGTTTCATCAATTTCTCTGAATTGTTCAGGATACTTTTCCTGTTACCCCAGGCGATGGTGGCGGTAAGAAAACCAGAAATTTCAATATCCTCTTTTTTGCTGAAAAAATGTGGGATTTGAATAGGATCTGAGTCAATGAATTTCGGCGTATTATATTTTATAACCTTTTCGTCTAAAAATTCCTTTAACTCTGTCTGTGATATTTTCATATTTGATCCTTACTTTTTATGCGTGCAAAGATAAAGTTTCTCTACAAAGGCATTATTTTTTGCAGTATGTTTTAATCCAGAATATATAAAACCCAGATTCAACTTTTAGTTCTCATTTTGATTATATTTATCTGTAAATGAGTAAACTATGAGTTATGAAAAATATTGTTTTCATATTCATCGCTTTCCTGTATTTCACTATTTCTCCTGTAGTTCAGAATAAGTACCAGAAAGAGCGCCAGCAAATGGTAGAAAAACAAATTGCAGCCCGTGGTATAAATGATAAAAATACCCTAATGGCAATGCGAAAGGTGCAAAGACATAAGTTGGTTCCACAAGATAAAATAAAGCATGCTTATGAGGATAGACCTTTAGCAATAGGCCATGGACAAACAATTTCACAGCCTTATATAGTGGGGTATATGACAGAAATTATCCAACCCCGTTCTGGAATGAAGGTACTGGAAATAGGCACGGGCTCTGGCTATCAGGCTGCCGTGCTGGCAGAGATCGTAGATGAAGTCTATACTATAGAGATCATTGAACCATTATATAAATCTGCAAAGAACAATCTCAGCGTTCTTGGATATAATAATATCGAAATGAGGCATGCAGATGGTTTTTATGGTTGGGAGGAGCACGCCCCATTTGATGCCATAGTGGTTACGGCTGCTTCAGCGTTTATTCCTCCACCTTTAATAGAGCAATTAAAAGAGGGAGGAAAAATGGTAATTCCTGTTGGAGCCCCGTTTACAGCCCAGCATCTAATGTTGGTTGAAAAAAAGAAGGATGGGAAATGGAAAACCAAGAACTTACTTCCTGTGCGTTTTGTTCCCTTTACTCGTAATTAATGAACTTCTCGTACTTTAACCGGCTCCTGTTTTCAATTGGATTGCTTTCTGTTTCCATGATCGCTTTCCAGTTAAGCCTGATGCAGTATTTGTCTATCGTACAGTGGTATCATTTTGCCTATATGATAATCGCCATTGCACTTTTAGGATTTGGAGCTGCAGGTACTTTTATTGCATTATTTAGAAATGCATTGATCCAGAGAATCAAGGTCTTACTTCCTCTATGTATAACTCTTACAGGAATTTTCATGCCTCTTAGTCTTTGGCTATCAGGGCAGCCTTTATTCCGTTTTGACACCTATTTACTTTTTGTAGAGCAAAAGGAGATCTGGCGATTACTATTGTTCGAGCTGATATTCTTTCTGCCATTTTTCTTTTGTGCACTGGCAATAGGAATGGTATTTATAAAATATGCCAACAGGATAGGGAAATTGTATTTCGGCAACCTCTTAGGATCAGGACTGGGTGGGATTTTGATAATACTTCTATTTTGGGTGGCTTCACCTTCGCAGATTGCCTTTATAACCGGCTTATTAAGCTTGCTGGCATCATTTATCATTATTTCATCCCAAAGTAGGACCTTGATGGTGGCAATCAATATCGTCATTGCTTTGGTACTATTATTCTTTGCCATAAAAAATCCTATCTATATTAACATATCCCAATATAAAAGTCTTAGCCAAAGCCTTGATCTGCCCG
>JBFIMP010000072.1:0-10956 GCA_041611635.1 Christiangramia sp. | reverse complement strand
TTATCTGATAGACATACAAAAACATTATATCCCATTTCATTAGCCACCTTCTCCACCCCGCTAATCACGGTGGTAAAGAAATGGTGAACGATCTCCGGGATAATAATGCCTATGGTTTTAGTCTTCCTGTTCTTGAGACTTAAGGCAATATTGTTAGGCTTGTAATTATAATGCTTAGCAAAAGCCTTGATCTTTTCCCGGGTTTCCTCCCCTATTTCGGGGCTATCTCTCAAAGCTTTTGAAACGGTAGATATAGAAACATCTAATTCTTTCGCAATATTCTTTAGAGTAAGTTTTGGCTTCATTTAGTTTCGATATTCTGGATTTTGGGCAGCCCTGATTTTGAGTCCTTCAAATTTACCATATTTAAATTATTAAAGTCATAACAATGAAAAGTTTTCAACACGAAAACGTTTTCGTCGCAGTGCTGACGGGAATTCCCCAATTTTTGGCAATCATTTTACATACATTTAACCTCAGGAAGTAAAAATATAAGGTTAATTTTTATTTAAAACCAATAGAAAATTTATGAGAACTTTATTTAAAAGCACATTGTTTTTGCTGTTGATGCTGCCAATGAGCTTTTTTGCCCAAAACACCGTTACCGGTACTGTGAGCGAAAGCGCCACAGGTTTACCGATACCTGGTGCAAACGTAATTGTTCAAGGTACCACGAACGGTACTGTTACAGATTTTGATGGTAATTATTCCATTAGTAATGTTGCGGAAGGTGATATTCTTACCTTTTCCTATTTAGGATTCGCAACCAAAGAGATCACTTATAGTGGCCAGTCTACCATCGATATTTTATTAGATGAAGATTCTGCAACGCTAGAAGAAGTGGTTCTGATTGGATACGGAGCGACCTCGGAACAGGATGCTACCGGAGCCGTAGAAAAGATTTCTGCAGATCAGTTTAACCAGGGAGCGGTTGTTTCCCCTGAACAACTTATCGCAGGTAAATCTGCCGGTGTACAAATCACTCCTGGTGGTGGTGCTCCGGGACAGGGAGGAACCATTCGTATTCGTGGTGGATCATCGCTTTCGGCTTCTAATGACCCTTTAATTGTTGTAGATGGAGTGCCATTGGACCAGAGAGGTGTTGCCGGTTCCAGAAACGCGCTGAACTCTATCAACCCAAATGAAATTGAAGATTTTACTGTTCTTAAAGATGCTGCAGCAACTTCAATTTACGGTTCCAGGGCTTCTAACGGGGTGATCCTGATCACTACCAAAAAAGGTAAAAGGGATACACCATTCCAGTTTTCTTACGATGTAAAGATATCTGCCGGGAGCATCAACGATAAGGTAGACGTGCTTAACGCTGAGGAATTCAGAAGTTTGATTAATGATACACCGGGAACAAATCCTTCTCTTTTAGGAGATTCAGACACCGACTGGCAGGATGAGATCTATGAGACCTCTTTAGGTGCTATTCACAACCTTACCGCAACCCAGGGAATTGGTGATTTCTATTACAGGCTAAACTTTAACCACACTGCTGAAAATGGTGTACTTACTGGAGACTACTACGAAAGAAACGCTTTCAATGTAGCATTGAACCAGGACCTTTTTGATAATAAACTAAAGCTTACCTTAACTTCGAAGAACAGTTTAGATAGGAATAAATTTGCCGATCAGGGAGCTATTGGTGCAGCTGTTGCCTTTGACCCTACTCAATCTGTATTGGACGATACACTTCCATTTGGAGGTTATTTCGAATTCAATAGAGTTTCGGGTGGTAATATAGTACAACAAAACCTTGCAACCAGAAACCCGGTGGCTCTTCTGGATCTTTATGAAGATGATAACCAGACCAGGAGATCTATTACTAACCTGAATGCTGAATATAAATTTCACTTCCTTCCAGAATTGAAGGCAGTTGTAAATGCTGGTTTCGATTATGCCGAAGCCAGAGGAGGTACTTTTAGACCATTAATTGCTGCTGCAAATACTACGAACATAAACCAGTTTAGCAACTACGAGAACATTAACAGAAATCTTCTTCTGGATACTTACTTAAACTATAAGACAGATGTAGATTTTCTGAATACTACTGAAGTAGACCTTACAGCAGGACATTCTTACCAGGAATTCTATTCTTTTTCTAATGTTACAGGAACAGAGCAGGACCAGATTTTCGATTTTCCAAGAGATATTAATCGTAACGCCCTGGAGTCTTACTTTGCCAGAGCAAGTTTCGATATCAATGATAAATATTTGATCTCGGGAAGTATACGTGCAGATGGTTCTTCACGAGTAGCACCGCAGAACAGATGGGGTTACTTCCCGGCTGCCTCTGTAGGTTGGAAATTGCATAATGAAGATTTCCTTTCTGCCTCAAATACTGTTTCTGAATTGAAACTTCGAGGAGGATATGGTGAGACCGGAAACTACGAAATTGGAAGGAACTACGGTTACCTGGGACTTTATACTCCTAGCCAGGGTGGTGCGAGATACCAATTTGGAAGTACTTTTGTACCTACTTTAAGACCAGAGGAATATGACGAAGATCTTAAATGGGAAAGTCTTATCAACTATAACGCTGGTATCGATTTTGGATTCTTCAGCAATAGACTAAGCGGATCTGTAGATGCTTATTACAGAGAAACTGAAGATCTTATCGCTACCGTGCCAGTTCCTGCCGGGGCAAACCTTTCAGACCAGTTACTTACTAACGTAGGTACTACGGTAAGTAGAGGTATTGAAGTTGGATTGAGCGGTGATATCGCCAGATCTGAGGATTTTAACTGGACCCTGAATTACAATATCTCATTCCAGGACCTGGAGATCACTAAACTAACTCTTGGAGACGATCCAAATTTCTTTATCCCTCAGGGAGGAATAAGCGGTGGTGTTGGTAACAACATTCAGCTTTGGAAAGAAGGATATGATCCTACTACATTCTTTGTTTTTAGACAGGTATATAATGAGCAGGGACAGCCTATTGAAGGTGCTTATGTAGATGTTAATGGTGACAACCAGATCACTGAAGCAGATAAGCAACCTTATAAAAAGGCTACCCCAGATTATTATATGGGTTTAACCAATACCATGAATTATAAGAATCTTGATTTTAGCTTTACTTTTAGAGGAAGCTTCGGTAACTACATTTATAATAACACGCAATCTGCTAACGGATTTATTGAAGCAGGAACGAATACACCTTCAAATTACTATTCTAACCTTAACTCTAACGTGCTGGAGACAGGCTTCGTGAATAGTCAGTTCTTTTCAGACTACTACCTACAGGCTGCAGATTTCGTAAAACTCGACAACATAAGTGTTGGTTATACGGTTCCTGGAGAAAAAGTTGATTTCAGAGCTTCATTAACGGCTACCAACGTGTTGGTAATCACAGATTATGAAGGGCTGGATCCTGAAGTATTTGGAGGAATAGACAACAACTTCTACCCTAGATCAAGAAGATTTGTATTAGGGCTGAATATTGCATTTTAATGAATAACAGAAAAATTACAAGAATCATGTTTAATAAACTAAAATCAACTTTCCTTGTTCTTTTCGGATTGGCTGTATTATGGTCGTGCGAGAGCGAATTAGACCTTGAGCCAGAGGACAACAGGGAAACTTCTGAATCTGCTTTTGAAGATCCAGAAGCATACAAACAATTTCTTGCTAAATTATATGCAGGATTTGCTATAAGCGGACAGGATGGACCGGCCGGAGATCCCGACCTTTCTGGACTGGACGAAGGGTTTTCACAGTATATGCGTTTATACTGGAAATTACAGGAACTTACTACAGATGAGGCTGTAATTGGTTGGAATGATGGTACTATTAAAGACCTTCATAATCAAAACTGGACGTCTGGAAACGAATTCATAAGAACTATGTATTCAAGAGTGATGTACCAGATCGCGCAGTCTAACGAATATCTTAGACAAACCGAACCTTCTGTTCTTGATGGTCGTGGTGTAGATGCTGCCACTCAGGATCAGATCGCCGTTTACAGAGCTGAAGCCAGGTTCTTGAGAGCCCTTAGCTACTGGCACGCATTGGACCTTTATGGAAACCCTCCTTTCGTAACCGAAGAAGATGCTGTTGGAGCTTTCCTTCCGGAGCAAATTTCAAGCAACGAACTTTTCGATTACATAGAAAGTGAACTTTTAGCAATCGAAGGTGAGCTTATTGATGCTGGTGCCAATGAATACGGTCGTGCAGATAAGGCAGCTGCCTGGATGTTACTTTCTAAGTTATACCTGAATGCCGAGAAGTATACCGGTACTGGCAGATACAACGAGGTTGTAACCTATACAGATAAAGTTATTGATGCTAACTATAGCCTGGTAGATGATTATCAGAAATTATTCCTTGCAGATAACAATTCTAATGGTGCTCAAAACGAGATTATCTTCCCAATTACCTTCGATGGGATCAACACCCAGGCATATGGAGGGATGACCTTCATCATACACGCTGCGGTGGGTGGAGAAATGGATCCTGATGATTTTGGTATCAACGGTGGATGGGCCGGTCTTAGAACCACCTCTGCCCTGGTAAACAAGTTCCTTGACAATGAGGATGATGCAATTGAGGAAGTTGAAGATGAAAGAGCTATTTTCTTTACTGAAGGACAATCTAAAGAGATAGAAGATATCTCCAGCTTTACAGACGGTTACGCTGTGGCTAAATACAAGAACATCGATACAAATGGTAACGCAGGATCAGATCCAACCGGAGATTTTCCTGATACAGATTTCCCGATGTTCCGTTTAGCAGATGCTTACCTGATGTATGCAGAAGCAGTTCTTAGAGGTGGAGGCGGAAGTGAAGCTGATGCCTTAGCTTACATCAACGAATTAAGAGAAAGAGCTTATGGAAATTCAGATAACAATATTTCTTCAAGCGACCTATCTCTTAATTTCATCCTTGCTGAAAGAGCAAGAGAACTTTACTGGGAAGCACACAGAAGAACAGATCTAATTAGATTTGGACAATTCTCTGATGGCGGAGTATGGCCATTTAAAGGTGGGGTTCCGCAG
This sequence comes from Christiangramia sp., assembly GCA_041611635.1. GTDB lineage: Bacteria > Bacteroidota > Bacteroidia > Flavobacteriales > Flavobacteriaceae > Christiangramia. The sequence goes on along the minus strand of JBFIMP010000072.1, from coordinate 5,953 downwards.
GGGACCACTACTGAATCTTTCAGGGACCTTATGCCGATTCCGGCTTCAGACCTAGGTGTAAACACCAACTTAACCCAAAATCCAGGATATTAATAAAACAATAGAATCAAAATGAAAAAGTTTTCAATTTTCTTATTAACGATAATCGCATTTGTGGGATTTACTTCCTGCGAGCATGATGATGATGTAGTATTTGTTGCACAACCTGACCCTGAAGGGATCATGTTCACCAATGCTACCGCAGAATCTTATACTTTAACTAACCAGACATCGGCAAATGTAGCTGAGCGTTTTGTATGGAATGAAGTAGACTTCAACGCTCCTACCCCGGTTACTTATGAACTACAGGGATCAACGGCTTCAGATTTTTCAGGTTTTGATGTAATAGGAACTACTATTCAAAATAACCTTGCAGTAACTGTAAGCCAGTTAATGGATCTTGCTGAAGATGCTGGTCTTGACAATGACCCTAATACCGAAATGCCTAATACAGGCCAGGTATACTTTAGAGTTCGTGCTTATGCCGGTGACGGAGCCAGCAATAGCCTGGAAGCAATTTCAGAAATAATCTCTTTAAACGTAGTACTGCCAGAAGAAGGTGAAGAAGAGGCACCATCGAAAATGGACCTTTTCCTTGTTGGGGATGCTACTGCTACCGGATGGGATAACAATGCAACAAGCAATAACTACCCATTGTTCAGAGATTCAGAAAACGAAAACATCTACTACTATACCGGGAAATTAAATGCCGGTTATGTAAAAGTGATCGAGAATAGAGGTGCGTGGGCTCCACAATATGGTGGCGAAAACGGAACCCTGATGTACAGACCAACTGAAGATGTTGCAGATCCACCTGCAATACCTGTAGATGCTGAAGGTTACTATACTTTCACTATCAATATAGATGAAATGACCTACAGCCTTGAATCTTACGATGCTTCGGGAGCTACCGTGTACAACATGATCGGTCTTGTGGGAGAAGGAACTACCGTAGGATGGCCGAATGATGATAACCCAACACCAGACATTCTTCTAACTCAGTCATCTTTTGATCCTCACATCTGGTATGCAAAAGATGTTGAACTTTCTGAGGCTGGAATCAAATTCAGAGCTAACCAGACCTGGGACGTGAACTGGGGTGGTGGTCAAAACTTCCCTAGTGGTCAGGCTACGGGTGATGATATCATTGTATCTGCCGAGGGAACTTATGAAGCTTGGTTCAACGACCTTACCGGAAGGTATATTTTCATACCACAGGTAACTGAAGAATAAAAACAAAATTTTCATAAAAAAGGCTGCTTTCTCGCAGCCTTTTTTTTCCTAAAATTCGAAAAATGAAGAAAAATAAGTATTTGATAATCGGGGCTTTAAGCCTGATGCTGGGATTAACCGGATGTTCTTCTGATGATTCAGGGGATGTGGTGGACCCCACAGATGATGTGGTCATAGACCCAGACCCCAATCCAGACCCACAGCCTGTGAATCTTTCAGATTATGATAATGGTAACCGTGTGATGATGCAGGCATTCTACTGGGATGTAGAACCGCGCTTTGAATGGTGGACCAACCTTACCGAAAAAGTTCCCGGCTGGGCCGATGCCGGTATAGACCGCCTTTGGATTCCTGTAGCCACTAAAGGTCAGTCTGGAGGATACTCTATGGGCTATGATGTTTCAGATTATTTCGACTTCGGCAATTACGAGCAGCATGGTACTACTGAAACACGCTTTGGCTCCAGGGAAGAACTGGAAACCTTCATTGCTACGGCACATGATAATGATTTGGAAGTGATCGCAGATATCGTTATTAATCATAACAGTGGCGGTGCTCTGGAATACAATCCTTACAGAGACAAGGAAACATACACCCTGTTTAATGAGGAACACGGGAATGCATCTGGAATGTTCAACAGGAATTATGAAGATTTCTATCCCAATAGTGTAAGCAATTATGACCCGGGCAGTCTTTTCTATGCCGAGACCAATCTGGACCATAACAGGGAAAGAGTCCAGAACTGGCTTTGGAAAGAGGAGAATTCTGTAGCAAAATATTACAAGAATGTTATGGGCTTTGATGGCTGGAGATTCGATTATGTTCTTGGTTTCGAACCATGGGTGGTTAAAGCCTGGCTGGACGAAGTTGGTGGTTTTTCTGTTGCTGAACTTTGGGACGGCCGTGCTTCGGTTCTGGAAGAATATGTAGAAGCAACAGGTAGTGGTGCTTTTGATTTCGCGGCATTCTATAAACTTGAAGAGAGTTTAGACAGGTTCCAGGACCTTACCAACCTCCAGGGAGAAATGCTTTGGCAGACCTACCCGGAAAAATCGATCACTTTTACGGCGAACCATGACACCGAAAAAGACTCGAACGAGGATAACAATATTAAGCGTTCCAACAAGATGAAAGCTTACTCTTTTATCCTAACACATCCGGGATATCCCTCTGTTTTCTACCTGGATTATGAAGATGAAGACTTCAAGGAGGAAATAAAGAACCTTATAAAAATTCATAACAGCCTGGCCACAGGTGAGTTGGAAGTGCTATATGTAGATAATGATGAATATATTATGAAAAGAAGCGGAACAGGCACAAATCCTGGATTAATTCTCTATATTAGCATCAGCAACAGCACCAAAAGAAGGTCTGTAAGTTCGAACTGGAATAATGTTACTCTGATGGATTATAGTGGTAACACAACATATAACCCTACCTCCGATGAAAATGGGATGGTTCAGATCGAAGTTCCGGCAAATAGTTATGCCATTTACTCGATTACCAAATAACCTTTTATTTTGAATTTTCATAGGTGTTAATTCAATGAAGGCTCCGCTCACAGCGGGGCCTCTTTTTTTAAAGATTATTCCAAGAATTCCTGAAGATTTTTCCCGAAATCTGTTTGTTCTGGCAATAATATTTCTCCATTGGCATTATTCAACACAATTTCAAATTTGAAGATTATTATTTTCATTATTTGTCAACTTTTTATTGTTAGTAATTTTTTAGCTTGTTGATTTACAGCATATTAACAGTTTTTTCTTGATAACTTTTTCTAAACGATTTGTTAATTGTCTCATTTCTTTGATTAGTTTTATACCGCAGTAAAACGAAATTCTAACCTAAAAATCTCATTTATATGCCTGTAGAAGAAAAACCAGTCGTTCCACAAACCTATAGCCAGGAACAGGCTTATGAAGCATCTCTAAAATATTTCAAAGGTGATGATCTTGCCGCCAGAGTTTGGGTAAATAAATATGCCCTTAAAGATTCTGATGGAAATATCTACGAACTCACTCCAGATGATATGCACAGACGTATCGCGAAGGAGATCGCAAGAGTTGAAAAGAAATATCCCAATCCTATGAGCGAGGATGAGGTTTTTGACCTAATCAAAAACTTCAAATATATCGTACCTCAGGGAAGCCCGATGGCCGGGATTGGAAATCCATACCAGGTAGGATCGCTTTCTAACTGTTTCGTGATAGGGAACGAAGGGGATTCAGATTCTTACGGTGGAATCATGAAGATAGACCAGGAGCAGGTACAATTGATGAAAAGACGTGGTGGAGTTGGTCATGACCTTTCCCACATTCGTCCAAAAAGTTCTGCAGTAAAGAATTCGGCGTTAACCTCTACAGGAATCGTTCCTTTTATGGAGCGTTATTCAAATTCTACCAGGGAAGTTGCCCAGGATGGAAGACGTGGAGCTTTGATGCTTTCAGTTTCTATTAATCACCCAGATGCTGAAGATTTTATCGATGCTAAAATGGAACAGGGGAAGGTTACAGGCGCCAATGTTTCGGTTAGAATTGATGATGAATTTATGAAGGCTGTAAAAAATAACAGCGATTACACTCAAAAATACCCGGTATTTAGCGAGAAGCCTAAATTCCAGCAAGATATAGAAGCCAATAAACTCTGGAAAAAGATCGTTCACAATGCATGGAAATCTGCCGAGCCAGGGATTCTGTTTTGGGACACGGTGATCAATGAATCTGTGCCAGATTGTTATGCAGACCTAGGATATAAAACAGTTTCTACCAATCCTTGTGGAGAGATCCCGCTTTGTCCTTATGACTCCTGTCGTTTGCTTGCCATCAACCTGTTTTCATATGTAGAGGATGCGTTTACAGATAAGGCGCACTTCAATTTCGAATTGTTTAAAAAGCACGTTGCTGCAGCACAAAGAATAATGGATGATATCATTGATCTTGAATTGGAGAAGATCGATAACATCCTTGCCAAGATCGATTCAGACCCAGAAAGCGATGAGATAAAAGCAGTTGAAAAGAACCTTTGGTTGAATATCCGTCAGAAAGCATATGAAGGTCGTAGAACCGGAATTGGTATCACTGCTGAAGGTGATATGCTTGCAGGTTTAGGAATAAAATACGGTAGCAAGGAAGGAATAGACTTTTCTGTAGATATACACAAAAATATTGCTTTAGCTGCTTACAGGGCTTCTGTAGACACGGCTAAAGAAAGAGGTGCTTTCTCTATTTTCGATTCAGAAAGAGAAAAGGACAACCCGTTTATACTAAGACTTAAAGAAGCTGATGAAAAGCTTTACTACGATATGCTGGAATACGGTAGAAGAAACATTGCCCTTCTTACCATCGCACCAACCGGAACCACAAGTTTGATGACCCAGACTACCTCTGGTATCGAGCCGGTATTCCTTCCAGTTTATAAGAGAAGAAGAAAAGTGAATCCTAACGATAAAGATGCAAGAGTAGATTTTGTAGATGAAGTCGGAGATTCATGGGAAGAATACGTAGTTTTCCACCACCGCTTCAAAGAATGGATGAAGGCCAATGGTCATGAGATCGATAAGAATTACAGTCAGGAAGATCTTGATAAACTGGTAAAATTATCACCTTACTACCAGGCGACTTCCAACGATGTGGATTGGCTGAGCAAGGTAAAAATGCAGGGAGCTGTTCAAAAATGGATAGATCACTCTATTAGTGTGACCATTAACCTACCAAATGATGTAAGTGAAGATCTTGTAGGCAAACTCTATCTTGAAGCCTGGGAAGCTGGATGTAAAGGAGTAACTGTTTACCGTGATGGTTCACGTTCAGGGGTCCTTATCTCTAACGAAGAGAAAAAGGAAGAAGAAGCTGAACAAACTCAGGGAGCTTTTCCACTTAAGAGGCCAGATGTGCTTACCGCAGATGTCGTGCGTTTCCAGAATAACAAAGACAAATGGATCGCTTTCATTGGTCTGGTAGATGGGCGTCCATACGAGATCTTCACCGGTTTTGCCGATGATGAGGAAGGTATCCTTATTCCAAGATGGGTAACCGAAGGTTACATCATTAAAGCTCGAAATGAAGACGGAACTTCCCGTTACGATTTCCAGTATGAAAACAAACGAGGATATAAAACTACGATCGAAGGTCTTTCCCATAAGTTCAATCCAGAGTTCTGGAACTATGCGAAACTGATCTCCAGTACGCTTCGTCACGGAATGTCCATAGATAATGTAGTAGACCTTATTAACAGCCTTCAGCTTGATAGTGAATCTATCAATACCTGGAAGAATGGAGTGGTAAGAGCTCTAAAGCGTTATATCGCAGATGGAACTGTTGCCAAAAAGGAAAAATGCAGTAATTGTAATTCCTCGAATCTAATTTACCAGGAAGGATGCTTAACCTGTAAGGACTGCGGTTCTTCTAAATGTGGTTAATATTCTGTTATAACTGCAAAAAAGGTCCCGTCATTTAGCGGGACCTTTTTTGTTTTATTAACCTCTATTTAGTTATTCAGCTATAGATCAATTCTTCGACTTTGCAGAAATTCCTCAGGTCGTCGGAATGACATCCATCTGTCATTCAGAGCGCAACGCAGTGAAGCGAATAATCTTACAATAGTAATAACTTTCTTTCCAGTAGAGATTCCTCCTATCGTCCCAATGACATACATATGTCATTCAGAGCCAAACGCAGTGAAG
>JBFIMP010000071.1:0-11104 GCA_041611635.1 Christiangramia sp. | reverse complement strand
CTGAAGTATCCTTTCATGATACCTCTTTGTGAGTTTTTAATAAATTCTAATATTTCGTCTCTTTCTGCCGTTGCCTGCATTTCTGCTTCAATGATAGCCACAGCCTGAGAGTTGTTATAATTTTTCTGGTACAGTATCCTGTATATATCCTGGATCTCCCGAATCTTTTCAGTAGTAAACCCTCTACGTCTTAAACCAATAGAGTTAATCCCTACATAACTTAAAGGTTCTCGTCCAGCTTTCACAAATGGAGGAACATCCTTTCTTACCAAAGACCCTCCGGTAACAAAAGCATGCTTACCAATACTGCAGAATTGCTGAATTGCAGCCATTCCTGCTAAAATTACATATTCTCCAACGTTAATATGACCCGCCAATGTACTATTATTTGAAAAAATGCAGTTATCCCCTACGATACAATCGTGAGCGATATGGCAGTAAGCCATGATCCAGCAATTGTTCCCTATAACGGTTTTCATGCGATCTGTGGTACCTCTATTGATAGTGACACACTCTCTAATGGTAGTGTTATCACCTATCACAGTAAGGGTATCCTCATCGTTGAATTTTTTATCCTGTGGCACCGCAGAAATTACTGCACCTGGAAAAATACTGCAATTCTTCCCAATTCTGGCACCTTCCATAATACTTACATTGGAACCAATCCAGGTACCTTCTCCAATCACCACGTTATTATGTATAGTCGCAAAAGGTTCAATTACAACATTCTTTGCAATTTTCGCTCCCGGATGTACGTATGCTAAGGGTTGGTTCATGCTATTTATTTTGATTTTACGATTTGTGCCATTAATATGGCTTCAGTGGCAAGTTGCCCGTTTACGTAGGCATATCCCTGCATTTGACAAATACCTCTCCTAATTGGAGCTAATAATTCTAATTTAAATATAAGGGTATCTCCTGGCACTACCTGTCTTTTGAATTTTACATTATCGATCTTCATAAAGAAAGTAAGGTAGTTCTCAGGATCGGGAACAGATTTCAAAGCAAGAATCCCACCGGTTTGAGCCATTGCTTCTACCTGCAAAACTCCCGGCATCACCGGTTTTCCAGGGAAATGCCCAACGAAGAACGGTTCGTTCATCGTAACATTCTTCATCCCGATTACATGAGTCTCTGTTAATTCATAGATCTTATCTACCAGCAAAAATGGTGATCTGTGAGGCAAGGTATCCATAATATCATTCACATCCATCAATGGTGGTTGCGAAAGATCAATTTTAGGAACATTATTCCTTTTCTCTGCTTTGATAACCTTGGCCAGTTTCTTAGCAAATTCGGTATTCACATGATGACCCGGCTTAGTTGCGATGATCTTACCTCTTATTCGAGTACCTACCAATGCAATGTCACCAAGAACATCCAAAAGCTTATGCCTGGCTGCTTCGTTTGGATAGTGTAAGTTAAGATTATCCAGTATCCCGTTTGGCTTAACAGAAATCTCATCCCTGTTAAAAGCTACTCTTAACTTTTTCAGCGTTTGTTCACTAATCTCTTTATCTACATAAACGATCGCATTATTTAAGTCACCTCCTTTTATAAGACCATGCTCTAATAATGTTTCTATTTCGTGTAAAAAGCTGAATGTTCTGGCATCGGCTATTTCGGTTTTGAATTCTGAAAGATGCTCAATAGAGGCATTTTGCGTTCCAAGAACCTTAGTCCCAAAATCTACCATGGTAGTCACCTGATATTCATCTGCAGGCATCGCGATTATTTCGCTTCCGTTCTCATCACGGTAGCAAATGATCTGGTCTACGACATATTCATCGCGCTCTGCATCCTGTTCTACCGTACCGGCTTTTTCTAGAGCCTCTACAAAGAACTTGGAAGAACCATCCATAATTGGAGGCTCAGATGCATTTAATTCAATGTACAGATTATCTATTTCTAAACCAACACAGGCAGCAAGCACATGCTCTGAAGTTTGAATAGAAACTCCATTTTTATCCAGATTGGTGCCTCTCTGGGTATTAACCACGTAACATACATCAGCTTCAACTTCTGGGCTACCTTCAAGGTCTACCCTTCTAAATACGTAACCCGTATTTTCAGGAGCCGGTTTAAAAGTGAGTTTCACTTCTTTTCCTGTATGCAGGCCAACACCTTCAAGAGAAACTTCTTCCCTGATTGTTCGTTGCTGTGAATTTCTATCAGCCATTATTCATTTTTTTTTCTAGTTGGTGTATAATATTCATTGTTCGAGGCAGGTTCTTAAAATGAATATAGGACTTGTTGTAATCGCTATATCCTATTGCTGGCGAACCCTGCAACATTTCGTCATCCTTAATATCCCTGCCAATTCCTGATTGTGCCTGAATCTTAACACGATTTCCTATGGTGAGGTGACCGGCTATTCCAACCTGGCCTCCAATTAGACAATTCTTTCCGATTTTAGTGGAACCGGCAATACCAGTCTGGGCAGCGATCGCTGTATTTTCACCAATTTCAACATTATGAGCGATTTGAATATGGTTATCCAACTTCACTCCTTTTCGAATAATCGTAGAGCCTAAAGTAGCCCGATCTATCGTGGTTGCTGCCCCAATATCCACATGATCTTCTATGATCACGTTTCCTATTTGTGGCACTTTACTGTATTCTCCTGTCTCACCCGGGCTAAAACCAAAACCATCAGCGCCTAAGATAGCACCGCTGTGAATGGTGACATCATTACCAATAAGGGTCTCAGAATATATCTTCACTCCGGCAAAAATGGTTACATTATTACCAATCTTTACATTATCTCCTATATATACGTTGGGGTAAACTTTTACATTCTCCCCGAGCTTTACATTTTCTCCTATATATGAGAAGGATCCTAGGTATAACCCATCTCCGTATTTAGCAGAATCTGAGATATGACTTGGCTTTTCTATACCAGACTTATTCAGCTTGATCTGATTATAATATTCCAATAAGGTCGAAAAAGCCTTGTAAGCGTCCTTTACTTTAATAAGCGTAGTACTCACCGGTTGCTCTAATTCAAAATCATCATTTACGATTGTTATCGAAGCATTGGTGGTATATAGAAAGGATGTATACTTGGGATTGCTAAGGAAAGTAAGGGATCCTTCCCCTCCCTCTTCAATCTTGGCAAGTTCAGAAACCTCGGCTTCAGGATTGCCTTCAACCTTACCTTCTAATATCTCGGCTATTTGCTCTGCTGTAAATTTCATTCTGGCAAAAGTAAAAAAAATGAGTTAATCTTTAACTTTTGGATAACACATATAGTATTTAGTGACGGTATTTGTAAGGGCTTTTAAATTAAATTGATCTGAAACCTTAACCACATCGTTAATCTTTCCATTTTTATGAAGAATATTGATATTATCCTTTTCCCGCTTATATGCCAAATTTGCGATCTTCCCTTCAAATACGAAATACGAAGCCTCTTTTTCTGAAATATTGTATTTCTTCTGCAGTGCCAGAGAACGTTTTTCCAGCTTTTCTTTCAGAGGTTTTTTCTTTTTGATCTTTACTTTTAGAAGATTTCTATTGATGATCATTTCACAAAGATTACTAAGCACAAAATCATCTGAATACATCCACTCTTTCATGGCTGAGATCACATCGTTATCATCCAGCCTGGAAAACATCTCTAAAGTATGATCATCGAAATCTTCCCTGGTGACTTTATTTTTCAAAAAGTACATAAGGGATCCACTGGCATGCAGCACTTGGCCCTGCTGTATTAACTCCTTCGCTCGTTTTAATACACGTATTAACAACTGCTCTGCCACCAGGCTGGTTTTATGCAGGTAAACCTGCCAGTACATTAACCGGCGACCAATTAGAAATTTTTCTACTGAATAAATGCCTTTTTCTTCAACGACGAGTTCATCATTCACCACATTCAGCATCGTGATCAACCGTTCACTATTTATATTTCCCTCTACTGCACCGGAATAAAAACTATCCCTTTTAAGGTAATCCAAACGGTCCATATCCATCTGACTGGAAATTAACTGATTCATGAACTTACGCTCATAAGTCCCTTTGAAAATCCTGATTGCCAGAGTTAAACTTTGGTTAAAGTTTGAGTTCATCTTTTCCATAAAAAGCAAGGAAATAGTCTCATGGTCAACACCTTCAACCAGGCTATGTTCCATGGCATGACTAAAAGGACCATGGCCAATATCGTGCATCAAAATAGCTATTAGCAGAGCCTCTTCCTCGGCATTGGAGATCTCAACTCCTTTATATCGAAGTACCCTCACTGCTTTTTGCATTAAATGCACACAACCCAAAGCGTGATGAAACCTGGTATGATGTGCTCCCGGATATACCAGGTAAGACAAACCCATTTGAGATATTCGGCGTAATCTTTGAAAGTAAGGATGTTCAATAATTCTAAAGATCCGCTCGTTCGGGATGGTAATAAAACCGTAAATTGGATCGTTTAATATTTTGAGTTTAGTTTGTGAAGCCAAGCTTAATTTTTCTAAAATTCAAAACAAAGATACATATATGAAATGAGCCACAGTAAATTCTTATTAATAAGTAAGATACTTGTGGAGGTTTCCATATTTATATAAACTACAAATACAATTATACTATATGAATAATATCAAAATTTTATGGGTAGATGACGAAATCGACTTACTTAAACCTCATATCATGTTTTTAGAAAGTCGGAATTATGAAGTTACTACCTGTAAAAGCGGCACCGAAGCATTAGAGCAGATTGAAAATGAAAATTTTGATATTGTTTTTTTAGATGAGAATATGCCGGGGCTAACCGGTCTGGAAACACTTGCCGAGATAAAGGAAAAAAGGGAGACGATCCCCATTGTAATGATCACCAAAAGTGAGGAGGAATATATCATGGAGGAAGCTATAGGATCAAAAATAGCAGATTACCTCATTAAACCAGTGAATCCAAACCAGATTCTTCTTAGCATTAAAAAAAACCTGGATCACTCAAGGTTAATTTCAGAAAAGACCACCTCTAACTACCAGCAGGAATTCAGAAAGATCGCCATGGAGATGTCTCAGGTGAATTCATTTGAAGAGTGGGCTGAACTATACCAGAAATTGGTTTACTGGGAAATACAGCTGGAAGACATTGAAGATTCCAGTATGGTTGAGATCTTGGAATCTCAAAAACAGGAGGCGAATAATCAGTTCTTTAAGTTCATTTCAAAGAATTACCAAAGCTGGTTCGAAAAAGATGCAGAGCCTCCGGTTATGTCTCATACCTTATTCAGAAAAAAGATCCTTCCTGAAATAAATAAGGATAAGCCTACCTTATTAGTGGTAGTAGATAATTTAAGATATGATCAATGGAAAGCGCTTGAGCCTATAATTCATCCTTACTATAAGAAGGAAAAGGAAAGTGCCTATTACAGTATACTTCCCACAGCTACTCAATATGCAAGAAATGCAATTTTTTCAGGACTTATGCCCAGTGAGATGGAAAAACTATTTCCAAAATACTGGAAGAATGATACCGAAGAAGGCGGAAAGAACCTTTATGAATCTCAATTTCTTGAGGAGCAATTAAAACGTTTGGGCAAAAATTTAAAATACGAATACCATAAGATAAGCAGCCTTAAAGCTGGAAAAAAGCTGGTAGATAATTTTAAAACACAAAAATCAAATGATCTTACGGTAGTAGTCTACAATTTTGTGGATATGCTCTCTCATTCCAAGACCGAGATGGAAGTGATAAAAGAACTTGCTTCAAACGATAAGTCCTACAGAAGCCTCACCCAAAGCTGGTTCAAGAACTCTCCTTTGCTGGAAATAATTCAGAAAGCTCAGCAGTCCGGATTTAAATTGATCATAACTACAGACCACGGAACTATCAATGTAAAGAACCCCTCTAAAGTAATTGGAGATAAGAACACCAGTTTGAATTTGCGCTACAAAACAGGGAAAAGCCTCACCTATGAAGACAAAGAGGTACTGGCGATAGAAGACCCAAAATCGGTTTATCTTCCCACTATTAGTATGAGCAGCTCCTATATTTTCGCCAAGGAAGATCTGTTCTTTGCGTATCCAAACAATTTTAACCATTATGTAAGCTATTACAAAAATACATATCAGCATGGAGGGATATCGCTAGAGGAAGTTGTAATACCATTTGTAGTCCTCAACCCTAAATAATCGACAAAATACATATTTAATCGACGAAAAGCACTTAAAAGAAATGTAGCCCTCTGATTTTCAGCAATCTGTGGCGCTGCATTTATTTTTTACATATATTTACAATCCCAAATCTGACATACTATTATTATGGAGTTAACCTATAGACTTCAAGAACTGGATGTAGCCGTAGATTATATTCTAAAGAACACCAAAAGCAGGACCTTGCTTTTTTACGGCGAAATGGGTGCAGGAAAAACCACTCTAATCAAAGAGTTGGTTAAAGCACTTGGCGTACATGATGTAGCCTCCAGCCCTACGTTTTCATTAGTGAATCATTACGAGTCAGAAGAAGGATCTGTTTTTCATTTCGATTTTTACCGGATCGAGGATGAAACAGAAGCTTTAGACATGGGTATTGAAGATTATCTGGAGTCTGAAAGCTGGAATTTGATAGAATGGCCGGAAAAAATTGAAAATTTATTGGGGGAAAACACCCAAAAATTGTCAATTGAAGTAGAATCAGAAGAAACAAGAAAGTTAAAGTTTTGTTAACGAAACGGAAATTGAGGAAAAAATGTTCGAAAAGTTTGTTGTAAGAATTTTTTTACTTTTACAATTGTTTTATAAAGTTAAATTTCAATTTTATATTCATTGAACGATTTATAAATTATTTTAACCTAACATATTTAAAGTTTAAATTGCGATTTTCAGGAGATTTTTTGCCTAAAAAAAAGTTGCAAAAGTACAACTAATGTTTTAACTGACAGGATTTTAAGTTGTTATATGTTTGTCTCAGAAAACAGAATAAAACAACAACTTTTAAACCTATAATTATGAAACTTAAAGCAGTACTTTTCGCAGCAGCAATTTTTGGAGCTAGTTTTTTTGTAACTTCAACTTCAAACGATGACACGAACAAAGATGAAATTCAAAAGCAAGCGGTTGACAGAAGGACGATCAGAATTCCTGCTGCTGGGTAGTATTATTGCTCTTTCGATAGCATTTTCACCATATTTATTTTATTTATATGAGATTTTCCCAAGCACTCCTGTTTGGGAAACTTCTTTTTTTTCATATGAAAGTAAATATTATGAGAATGTTCTTACCGCAGCCTGGACTTATCTAGGTAAAATTACACCATTATTTCTTTTACTCATTTGGTTTTTCACCTGTAAACATTGGTGGTATCATGTAATTTTGATACCAACATCAATGTATGGTTATCAATTAGTTATCACCTTTTACGACGACTATTATCTAGATAGTGCATTCTTTATGGATACTAATGGATTAATCTATTTAGCACCTTTCTTTATTATAATTTTATGTATTGTATATTTAGTTCGGATCAAAATTTTTGACAGAGTATATGGATTGGATCTCTCTGAATTAGAGGAGACCGAAATCTCAGTATTCTCCCCTATCTCAGATAAAGACCTGAAGGAGATCAAGAATTTCCAGGAAGACGAAGATCTGGATGATGTAGACCAATCTAAAGTTTTAATAGAAGACTACTACCGTAAACTATAATTCTTCATTTTATAAATTTAGTTGTAATTTAACTGCTTTAACATATATACATGGGAAAACAGCAGGTATCACCTTTTACTAAGGATCAACTAATACCCCAGGAAGAAACCCTTGAGATCTATAAGCGCAAGGGAGAACTTTTTATAGGAATTCCGAAAGAAACGGCCTACCAGGAAAAACGCATTTGCCTTAGTCCAGATGCCGTTGCGGCAATAACCGCTCATGGGCACAGGGTGATGATAGAGTCTGGCGCTGGAAAATGGGCCAGGTTTAGCGATAAAGATTATTCTGATGCCGGTGCAGAAATCACCAAGGACACCAAAAAAGTTTTTTCCTGCCCTACCATTTTAAAGATCGAACCGCCTTCCATTGAAGAACTTTCATATATCAATCCGCAAACAATACTTATTTCTGCCCTTCAGATCAAAACTCAGTGTAAAGAGTATTTTCAGAAGCTGGCAGAAAAAAGAATAACTGCCTTGGGTTTCGAATTTATAAAGGATGATGATGGTAGTTATCCAATTGTAAGAGCATTAAGCGAAATCGCAGGGACGGCCTCGGTTTTAATTTCTTCAGAGATCATGAGCAATCATGTAGAAGGAAACGGATTAATGTTTGGTAATATCAGTGGGGTTCCCCCAGTTGAGATCGTTATTATAGGCGCTGGCACCGTTGGTGAATTCGCCACTAGATCTGCCTTAGGGCTCGGAGCCAGTGTAAAAGTATTCGACAGCTCTCTTACCAAATTAAGAAACATTCAGGCAAATCTTGGCAATACATTCTATACAAGCACCATACAACCGAAAAACCTTTCTAAAGCTCTGAAACGTGCAGATGTGGTAATTGGTGCAGTTAGAGGCAAAGACCGCTCTCCTATTCTAATAACCGAGGAAATGGTGCAGTCAATGAAACGAGGCGCTGTAATTATAGATGTAAGCATAGATATGGGAGGTTGTGTAGAAACCAGCGAAATCACCTCTCATGACGATCCCATTTTCACCAAGCATAATGTAATTCATTATTGTGTTCCCAATATTCCTTCCAGATATGCACGAACATCTTCACTTTCAATAAGTAATATTTTTACGCCGTATTTGTTGCATATTGGCGAGGAAGGCGGACTAGAAAATACCCTGAGATTTGACAGAGGTTTACGCAATGGTTTGTATTTTTACCACGGAATTTTAACCAGCAAATCTATTGCAGACTGGTTTAATCTTTCCTATCGGGATATAAATCTATTGATCTTTTAAGTATGAAATTTGTGCATCGCCTCGCCTATTACGGGCTGGGACTTTTTTTTGGGATAGTTATTTTGTTATTCTTTTTAGGAGGAAAAAAAACATCCTGTGATTACTCACCAAATGCAAGGGTTTTAAAAAATATAAAGATCAAGAAAAGGAAGTTTTCCGAAAGCTCCATGGATTTCTTCAGATCTAATAATATTGACACCTCGATGGTTTCTGAGATCCTGAAAGATGGTGATGTAGATTTTAATAAGAGTAATACCGATGTAGAGCCATGTAATATTTATTTCATTTCTGGAGGTTCTGAAAATAAAGTCCTGGAATTAGAGATCGAGAATTGCGATAGCACCGCTACGATCCAGAAAGCTTACATAAAGAAAGACGAGTAAGTTCTACCCGCCTTTTTTATTTATCATTGTTCCCTACTACTCCAGGATCTGTTCTGCATGAGCTTTGGTCTTCACTTTTTTGATCACTTCCTCGATCTTTCCCTCTTCATCAATAATGAAGGTAGTTCTGTGAATACCGTCATATTCTTTTCCCATGAATTTCTTTGGTCCCCATACGCCGTAAGCATTGATCACTTCTTTGTCCTCATCTGCTAAAAGCGGATATTTGAAGTCATACTTATTTTTAAAATTCTGCTGTCTTTTTTTAGAATCGGCACTCACTCCAAGGATCTCGTATCCTTTGTCTTTCATAGCGTCATAATTATCGCTTAGGTTACAAGCTTCAGCCGTACACCCAGGAGTACTGGCTTTTGGATAGAAAAACAGCACTAGTTTCTTTCCCTTATAATCACTTAATTTGATCTCATTTCCATCCTGATCTTCAGCTTTAAAATCGGGAGCCTTATCCCCTTCTTTCAATGTTGTCATAATTATTACTTTTGCCTTTAAATTTAAAACTTTATGACCAAACAGGAAAAGGTACAGTTTGTTATTGATACGTTAAATGATATTTATCCCGAGATTCCAATCCCTTTAGATCATAAAGATCCGTACACCCTGCTTATTGCAGTTTTACTTTCAGCTCAAAGCACAGATGTAAAGGTAAATGAGATCACGCCCATTTTATTTGAGATTGCAGATAATCCATATAAAATGGTAAAACTTTCTGTAGAAGAGATCAGGGAGATCATTAAGCCGGTTGGTCTTTCTCCAATGAAGTCTAAGGGAATCCATGGTCTATCTAAGATCCTGATTGAAAAGTATAATGGTGAGGTTCCTGCAGATATGGAAGCTTTAGAAGAATTACCTGCAGTAGGGCATAAAACCGCCAGTGTGGTCATCTCTCAGGCATTCAATATACCTGCATTTCCAGTAGACACTCATATTCACAGGTTAATGTATCGATGGAATTTGAGTAATGGTAAAAATGTTACACAAACAGAAAAGGACGCTAAACGTTTATTCCCAAAAGACCTTTGGAATAAATTGCATCTTCAGATAATATGGTATGGCAGGCAATATTCCCCAGCAAGAGCCTGGAATCTTGAAAAAGACATTATCACCAAGACGATTGGAAGAAAATCTGTGATAAATGCATACTTGAAACAAAAGAAATAAAAAAGACCTGTAGGCTAATAATACAGGTCTTTTTATAAATTAATTCATAAGCGTTTCAAACTTCATCTTCTTATACTCAATCACACTTAGTGCTTTTGAATAATTCAAAAGAAACTCGATAGTCTCTTTTTTTGGTTGTGGACAATTAATCTTTTCCTCTTTCGAAGATTTCTTAAAGTAAAGTTTCCCCATTTGGTACTATTTTATGTTGGTTTAATAAAATAACGTAACAAACCGGGGGATATTGCTTCTTTTAATTAGTTAAAATTAAATTTCTTTTTTCTATAATTTTTCTCAAATTAATCAAGGCGTAGCGCATTCTCCCTAAGGCAGTATTAATGCTTACTCCAGTATGCTCAGATATCTCTTTAAAGCTCATGTCTTTATAGATACGCATCATTAAAACTTCCAATTGATCTTCAGGAAGCTCTTTAATTAATTCCTGTACATCACATTCGATCTGGTCTTTGATCAATTGTTTTTCCGCGTTTAGGTCTCCATCACTCAGAACAGAAAAAATGTTGAAATCCCCACTGTTATCAAACTTGGGCATTCTTTTGTTTCTTCTAAAATGATCGATGACAAGGTTGTGGGAAATTCGCATTACCCATGGAAGAAATTTACCTTCTTCATTGTATTTTCCTCTTT
>JBFIMP010000070.1:0-11156 GCA_041611635.1 Christiangramia sp. | reverse complement strand
TACCGATTTTGGGATGGACAAACAAAAGTTCTATGGTGACGGAGTAGTAACCGGTTATGGGACAATTCATGGCCGCCTGGTTTACGTATTTGCACAGGACTTCACGGTCTTTGGCGGTTCCCTATCAGAAACCCATGCCGAAAAGATCTGTAAGATCATGGATATGGCTGTTAAGGTTGGAGCCCCTATCATAGGATTAAATGATTCCGGTGGTGCCCGAATCCAGGAAGGTGTAAAATCCCTGGGTGGTTATGCCGATATTTTCCACCGTAATGTCAAGGCCTCGGGAGTGGTCCCACAGATATCTGCGATAATGGGTCCCTGTGCCGGGGGAGCAGTCTACTCTCCTGCAATGACCGATTTTACATTGATGGTAGAAGATACCTCATACATGTTCGTAACCGGCCCGAATGTGGTAAAGACAGTGACCAATGAAGAGGTGACTTCAGAAGAGCTTGGAGGTGCAAGTACACATTCAACAAAATCTGGAGTTACCCACATTACGGCAGCAAATGATATCATCTGTCTTGAGAATATCAAGCAGCTTATTAGCTATATGCCTCAGAATAACAAGAAAGCTCCAGAAAAACTTGAATTTCAACTGGGGGATGAGCATCGTGAAGTTCTGGAAAATATAGTTCCCGATAGTTCCAATAAGCCTTATGACATGCATGAGGTGATCAAAGGAATTATAGATGATGATTCCTTCTTTGAGATCCATAAAGATTATGCAGATAATATAATTGTTGGTTTTTCAAGAATCGGTGGGAGAAGCGTTGGTGTGATCGCAAACCAGCCTATGAGCCTGGCAGGAGTACTGGACGTGGATTCTTCTAAAAAGGCCGCCAGATTTACCAGATTCTGTGACTGCTTTAATATTCCACTTTTAGTACTGGTAGATGTGCCTGGTTTCTTACCGGGAACAGATCAGGAATGGAACGGGATCATTTTACATGGTGCTAAGCTGCTTTACGCGCTTAGTGAGGCTACGGTGCCAAAAGTTACCGTTATTACCAGAAAGGCCTATGGAGGGGCTTATGATGTGATGAATTCCAAACATATCGGGGCAGATTTTAACTTCGCCTGGCCAACCGCAGAAATTGCGGTAATGGGAGCGAAAGGAGCATCAGAGATCATTTTCAGAAAGGAAATTTCTGAGGCTGAAGATCCAGAGAAGAAACTGGCCGAAAAAGAAGCCGAATATGCAGAGAAATTTGCAACTCCTTTTGAAGCTGCTCAACGCGGATTCATCGATGAGGTCATCATGCCGAAAGATACCCGTAGAAAACTGATCAAGGCTTTTAGTGCCCTTGAAACAAAACAGGTTTTAAGACCAAATAGAAAACACGGGAATATCCCGCTATAAATTAAAAGGCCGAAAGAGATTTCGGCCTTTTAATTTAATTATCCCTGCGATCCCTGCCATAATTAAAGAACCGTCATGCTGAATTTATTTCAGCATCTTTAACCTGGGACCCTGAAACGAGTTCAGGGTGACGTGAAAATTAATTTACTTTGTCATTGCGAGCGTAGCGAAGCAATCTCAATATAATAACATCTCTAATAAACAAACTTCATAGATTTTCATAATTTTTGAGGTTTAATAATAGCCTATGAAATTCAATAAAATAGTCTGCGTAGACCAAACCAAATTAAATAAACAAGCGATCTCTGAATTGCAAAAATTTAGCAAGGAAGAGGTTGAGGTTTATACAGATTATCCTGAAACCAGGGAAGAGATCATCAAGAGAATAGGGGATGCCGAAGCAGTAATAGTTTCCTGGCATACAGAATTGGATGAAGAGATTATTAAAGCCTGCCCAGGTATAAAATATATAGGTATGGCTTGCAGCTTGTATGATGATGAATCGGCTAACGTAGCGGTAGAATTTGCACGGGAAAATGGAATTAGCGTCACAGGTATAAAAGACTATGGAGACCCCGGGGTAGCTGAATTCATTATATCTGAACTTATCCAGTTATTGAACGGTTACAAGGGTAAACAATGGAAAGATTTACCTCAGGAATTAACTGGCCTCAAAATAGGGATTGTAGGTTTTGGAGTGACCGGCCAATTACTGGCAAAATGTCTCCTGCCTTTTGAAGCTGATCTTTATTACCATAGCCGAAGCAAAAAAGATGGTTGGAGCGATCAGGGAGTAAAGTATCTTGAAATCAATGAATTACTGAAAACCTGCGATGTGATTTCTATTCACCTGCCAAAAAACACCGAAATATTACAGGCTTCAGAATTTGAAGTTATGGGAAATGGCAAGATCCTGATCAATACCTCCTTAGGTACGCCCTTTGATGAGAAAGCTTTTCAAAACTGGATCTGCGATAAAAGTAATTTCGCGATCTTTGATGGTGATGCGAAGAATCATCTTTCTTCAAAAACCCTGGAACATGCAAATATTGTTGCCCATGATACTAGTGCCGGATGGTCTGCCCAAACCCTGGAAAGACTTTCAAAAAAAGTACTGGATAACATCAGGGAATATTA
This sequence comes from Christiangramia sp., assembly GCA_041611635.1. Taxonomy (GTDB): domain Bacteria; phylum Bacteroidota; class Bacteroidia; order Flavobacteriales; family Flavobacteriaceae; genus Christiangramia. The sequence continues at coordinate 8,653 of JBFIMP010000070.1, read as the reverse complement.
CCTGGAGAATTAGTTTGTAACTATTGTTACTGTTTTCCGACTCTTGATATTGTTAATTTGCACCTGAAAAGAAAGTTATGGAAATTATTTTACAACCCTGGCCCTGGTATGTCGCCGGGCCCCTTATAGCCCTGATTATGTTCCTCCTGATTTTTATGGGGAAACAATTCGGGATGTCTTCGAACTTAAGAACTATATGCACTATGTGTGGAGCAGACAGTAAAGCGAGTTTTTTCGACTTTAACTGGCGTGCCCAGAAATGGAATCTTACGGTGATCATTGGGGCTGCCATTGGCGGTTTTATCGCTATGAATTTTTTAACTCCAGATGCTGCAGTAAATATTAATCCTGAAACTGTTTCAACCTTGCAAGCCCTTGGTTTTGATAGTGCAGGCGGAGCTTATTTACCAGATGAATTGTATAGCATCGAAGCTCTTACCAACTGGAAATCTCTAAGCATTCTAATCATAGGAGGTATATTGATAGGATTTGGAACCAGATGGGCAGGAGGCTGTACATCGGGCCACGCCATTTCTGGATTAAGTAATTTACAATTGCCTTCACTTATTGCCGTAGTTGGATTTTTTATCGGCGGATTGGTGATGGTACATTTATTATTTCCTTTAATATTTTAGAAGATGAAAGCAGTAGCATATTTATTCATAGGTATATTTTTCGGAATCGTGATGTTCAAATCTGAAGCCGCTTCCTGGTTCAGGATTTATGAAATGTTCCAGTTCCAGGCTTTCCATATGTACGGTATCATTGGTTCAGCGCTGGTGCTTGGAGTCCTGGGGATACAGTGGATCAAAAAGACAAACGCAAAAGACTTTAACGGGGAAGAGATCAAGTTCATCCCCAAGAATAAAAGTTTTAGCCGGTATATGTTCGGTGGAATTATCTTTGGATTGGGTTGGGCGCTTGCCGGAGCCTGTCCTGGACCAATATACACCCTGATAGGCGCCGGTTATGTTTCGGTGATCGTGGTTTTTCTTGCAGCCATATTTGGAACTTTTCTTTATGGTATATTAAGAGATAAATTACCCCATTAAAAATAAAAACGGTTAGAAAGTAAAACTCTCTAACCGTTTTTCGATTTTAAATGAATCTGTTACTGAACTTTTTCAGCTTTTAAATATAGTTCCTGGGCCTGTATCTTTTCAATCATGTCTTTTCCTTTATCTGCCGCGGCTTTCCAGCTGGCAGAATCATGGATCTTATCATAGGTGGCTGAATCTGGCCACACGCCTTCCATAAAATATTTATAATCACCATTTTCAGAAGTGATCTTATATAAGTGATAGCCGGCACCTGGGTAGCCTTCGTCTGCTATGGCCTTGTTCATTTCTTTTAGAAAATCGTTTAGCTGTTTTTCTGAAGTTCCCGCAGGTAGATCAAATAAATGTAAGCTCTTTTTACCGGCAACATTTCCTTTGTTCTTCAATTCAATTTGAATTACTTCAAAAGGATCATTTCCTGCATTCTTGGGTTGGTGTTTGGATTCTTCAGTCCAGATGACATCGCCCTTTTTCATGTCCATGTCCACAGACTCTCCGTTTTCGGTTTTCATTTTGCCTTTCGTGTCAGACATGAAAACCACCACTCCTTCGGGATGAGTATGCATCACAGATTCTTCACCTGGTTCGTAATTGATGCGCAGCACTCTAACCTTGTCATTGTCCACGACCACCTTATAATGCTCCGGATCTACTCTGGCAGCATCCTGAGCATAAAGATTTAGTAAGGGAATAAGAAAGAAAATGATTCCCAGCCCCGATTTTAATATATTATTTGTCTTCATTTTAATATTTTGATTAGTTAATAATATTGTATGCTGATGCCAATCTTTTGGCATAGAAGCATCAGGATACGCTGAAATTATTCAGGGGTTCGCTTACCGGCTTAAAGTCAAGACCCAATTCTTTTTTAGCCAGCTCATTACTGTAAACTGTACGAGGTTCGGCTTTGGGGTCTTCCCCATTCAGCATTCTGGAAATCTCTGAAACTCTCCAGCTTTCACTGGTAAGCAGATAGTTCCTGGCATGTATACCTTTCTTCGTAGCAGCTCTGTAAACACCCTCAGCCACATCTTTAACATCTACCAGAGCAAATTCCACATCCTCATCAAATAGAGTTTGCATAAATTGGTCTGGTGCCATTTTAGCCTTTAGAAGATGCTGTAATCCTACCGAGGTGGAATCTTCCCGCTTAGATAATGACCTTCCTATTACCGTAACTGGTGATACTGTGGTTATTTCGGTATCTACATCAGGATTATTTTTTATAAACCTTCTTACTGTTTGATCTGCATAATACTTAGCCTGCGCGTAGGGTATATTTGCCTCGTCCAGAAAAGGTTCGTCTTCCTCGGTATATAGATGATCGGCATCCCTGCCAATAGCCGGATAAGGAAAAGAGGTGTTGAATGCCGCAACAGAAGCAACGAACACGGTTTTTTCCAGGTTCTTATTTTCGGTGACTATCTTTAGGAAATTCTCAGTTCCGTTTATAGTCGGCTGAAAAAGATCCCTCTTGGGATCTTCAACTCCTAATTTAAAAGGAGTACCACAATGAATAATGATCTCGCAGTCTCTGGAAAAGCTCCTTAATGAATCCATATCCTGAACATTAAGGTCTTTTATAGACAGCTTATCCTCATTTCCCAGTTCAAACAGGTGTTCGTATTTATCACTTCTTGAAATATTTGTAACAGATACCTTGACTTTATGACCTTCATCAAGGAACTTTTTAGTTATATAACTGCCAATAAATCCGGCACCTCCCGTAATTCCTATACTTTTCATATATGATCATTTGCTATTCGCTACCCTTGATGGAATCCTGTTTTGCTGCCTGCATTTCCTGCATAGTGGCCATCATGATACCATTGTCCCAGTAACCATGTTCTTCCACAATTTTCCCGTCAACGAATCTTGCAGTCAAATGAACCGGGATCGTTACTTCCTGGCTGTTTTCTGCGATTGTGGCTTTCCAGGTACCCCAGAAATTCACCCAGGTATTTTTATCATCGGTAAGTACCATTTCATATTCATCATCTTCATCTACAAAACCATAAGCAGATAACACGCTAATTTCTTCTTTGTGTTTGTCTGCCTGTTGCTTGGTACCCACGCTTTCCTTGCTGTTATGGTAGATCTTTGCAGTATCTGCATAATGTTTCAGGTATGCTTCCCAGTTTGCGTCCTCGTAATCCTGAATTGCCGCTTTTAAGGTATTGATCTCTTTTGAGTCCTGGGTGTATCTAACTTCTTCTTTCTTCGCTTCGTTGCATGATGCGGCGAATACCAAGATTAAGAATACTATAAATAACTTTTTCATGATTTTTAGTCTTTTGCGATATTAGTATCATCTGTAGATGGCTGGTAAGACAAATCTGGCCTCATGGAACCTCTTTTAACAGAGTATGCATCTACATAATCAAACATTTCATCAAATAACTTCTGGCCTTCCTCACCCATCAATTGGTCATTTTCAGCACTCATCCTATCATAATCCATTGCATCTTTGGCAGATACCACAGCGACGAAATAATCTCCAACATTTCCAAATCCGCTTCTATAAATTCGGTAATGCATTTTAGAATTTTTAGATGCGAACAGGTCTTTTAGCTCCTTCATCTTACTCTGTACTTTCTGCATATTTGCCGGGGTTACATCCATTCTATGCCATACCCGGTACTCTTTACCCGGGGTAGTGGTGCTAAGCCCGTCTGGCATATAGGAAAGGGATGGTAGCAGTGTGGTTACATAATCCCCGTGATTATCATAACATTTATTGAAGTTCTCGAACATCTTGGTAAATGTCTCATCTCCAACTTTTTCTCTTAGGTCATTGAAATTCATATTCTGAATGTCGGCAAGGTCTTTTATAGGAGTGATGGCCAGGAAAGTTCCATCATCCATCGAAGCGACAGACCATTGAATGTTCTTAACATTGTTCTTTTTACAGGCGTCCACAAGATTCCTGGAGGTCTCCATATACTCAGACATCATAGCCGGTTTAACCTGATCTTCATGGATCCAGAATGACTGATTATTACCTTCCTGAGCATACATACTCAAAGCAAGAAAAAAACAAAATAGGCAACTGGTAATTTTAATGATTGATTGCATAATAATAGTTTTAAAGGTTGTTTAAAAAGTTTGAATTAAATCACAGCGTAGGAAAGAGTGTCTTAGCATTATATTGGGTTTAATGCAGGATGGATTTAATTTCTTTGATGGGGCAGGTTATTACATCAGGGTTTTGGCCATCGGTAACTTTTTGTTACTCTCCATTTACCGTTAATTCTTTCTGCAATGTTTACTACTTCTATATCTCTTGTATTTTCCTCCCCTTCAATATTTAGAAAAACCTTATCATGGTAAAAAAAGATATTATCTGTCAACTTATCCTCAGACACATTTTTAAAATCAATTCTCGCCTTATTATTCTTAAAGAATTCATCATACATATTTCTAATTTCGCTGGAACCCGTGGCCATAGAACCGTCCACGCTATGGATGCTTGCATCTTCTGAATAAAGGCTCAAAATAGTTTCTGTGTCAGAATTTTTTACAGCTTCAACATAAGAATCTCTTAGATTCTGTAAACTTTTGTAAACCTTTTGTGAGTAGGAGGTACTGGTGATTATAAATATACCGAGTACAGCTAAAATTAATCGTTTCATATCTATTAGTTTTATTTTAAACCTGCAATAGGCTAAGTTTAATACCTTCGATCTGTTTAAATTCGTTTTTTAATTCTCATTCCCGGGATCTTTCCGGCTGCCTTTATGCTTTTTATACCTGGTGAGTACTGGTAGAAAGCTTATGTACATCAAGCCTGAATTATTTTAGCTTAAATATTTCCTTTAGGAATGAACCATTTTATTTAGTGCATTCGTCACTTGTTAAGGGTACTCAGATTACGTGAACCAGGATTTTAAACGGTTAAGGTTTTCCCCGGCTTTTTATATTTTAATTTGATGGTGTATCCCACAATTTCAACATCTGAAAAATAGCCTTAACGTATTGTAATTTAAATAGTTAAAATCAGTTTCGGGTTGAAATTAGGATGAAATGACATGGAAACTTACCCAACGGTGCCATTTAATTACCGAAGCTCAATTCTATTGGTTAATTGGTAAAAAGCTGGATTCGAGTTTAAATAATCTGAAGATGCTTGAACAACTCTGGACGCATATTTTTACTAAGAGGGAGTGAATGTGAACAAATCACCACGTGGTTACCACCAATTTCGTCTATATGAGAGATATTCACGATATAGGAGCGGTGAATTCTAAGAAACCTATTGTCAGATAATTTTTCATCTACTTCTTTAAGGGTCGTTACCAGGAGGTATTTTCTATCTTTAAGGTAGACTTTGCAGTAATTACGGTCTGCTTCAATATAATGTATGTCGTCCAGGGAAATACGTATCATTTTCTCATGATGTCTTACAAAGATACGGTCATTGAGGATGCGGTGCTCGTTCTTCTTAAAGACCTGTTTTTCATGAGTTTTATGAAATGAATTAACGTATGAATTATTCTTCTGTTTGCTACTCTTAAAGGAACGGGGTAGTAAACGATCCAGGGTTTCGGCGGTATGTTTGTTAAAGTAAATAACCGGAGAGCAGATCTTGCTTTTAGTCCTTGTGGATTCATGACCATTTAACTGTCCTTTCAACTGGTCGTCCAGAAGAATGAGATCTGGAACTTCCTGCTCAAGAAAATGCAGGGCATCTTTTGTCCGGGAAAAAATACCAGTAATGTTATACCCAAGCTTGTTGAGCTGCAGAGACAACTTCGCAGCCATGGGAATATCATTTTCTACTATAATAATTTTTTCCGTCTTGGCCATCCAGTAAATTTTTATAAATATACTGAAACTATTGATAATCAATTATATATGATTTAAATTCTTCTTTTGCTGCTCTTTGGATGAACAGGATAGAAGGACGGTAGAGTAAGGTGATATTTAACCACTACAAGCCGGATGCCTATCACAGTAAGGGACGTAACCATATAAATGATATCTGCATCAACCTCTAGTTTATATAAAATTATATAGGCTAAAGCACCAATTAGACAGGCAGTAGCATAGATCTCTTTTCTAAATATTACCGGGATCTCATTACAGAGAATATCTCTAATAACCCCGCCAAAAGTTCCGGTCATCGCGCCTAGGGCAACAGAGATAATAGGATCAAGTCCATTTTGTATACCAACTTCAACACCGGTAATAGTAAAAACACCCAGACCAATGGTATCAAAAAGAAACAGGGATTTTTTGAGATAGTTCAATTTATTTCTGAAAACGATCGCAAAGATGGTGACCACCCCAATAAGATATACGTAGACTACATTTTCCATCCAGCTCACCGGCGTATTTCCAATAAGTACATCGCGAATAGTACCACCACCAATGGCAGTTACAAAGGCAATGATAAAAATACCGAAAATATCCAGTCTCCGGTTCATAGCTGAAAGTGCTCCCGAAATTGCGAATGCGGTGGTTCCCAGTACATCCATTATGTTGAACAAACTCAATTCCATGCTTGGCAAAGGTAATTTTATCTTTTAAATTTGCTGAAATTGTGGCAGAATTCTGACCATATTTTTTAGGTTTATCAACAAATAGACGATCTTAATAACAAAAGGTGTAAGTTTTATACTTTACTACCTACTTTTATATCGTGTAAAACAAATATAATGAGTGATACTATAGAAAGAGTTAAGTGTTTGATAATAGGTTCTGGACCTGCAGGTTATACTGCAGCAATCTATGCTTCGCGGGCAGATCTCAAACCGGTAATGTATACGGGGATGGAGCCTGGTGGACAGCTAACCACTACTACTGAAGTTGATAATTTCCCGGGTTATCCTCAGGGAATCGATGGTCCAAAAATGATGATGGACCTGCAGGAGCAGGCCGAAAGATTCGGGACCGAGGTACGCATAGGCATGATCACCGAAGTGGATTTCTCTAAGGAATTTGGCGGAATACACCGGGTTCGTGTAGATAATTCTAAATGGATAGAAGCTGAATCTGTAATTATATCTACAGGTGCGACCGCTAAATATCTGGGATTGCCTAGTGAACAAAAATTACGTGGAGGTGGAGTATCTGCCTGCGCGGTTTGTGACGGATTTTTCTATAAAGGTCAGGACGTAGCAATTGTTGGGGGTGGAGATACCGCTGCAGAAGAAGCTACTTATCTGGCCAATATTTGTAATAAGGTAACCATGCTGGTTCGTAAAGACTATATGAAAGCTTCCAAAGCGATGCAGCATAGAGTTGAAAATACCAAGAATATCGACCTTAGGTATAATACCGAAGTAGATGAAATTCTTGGAGAGCAGGTAGTAGAAGGACTTAGAATGGTTAATAACCAGACAGGGGAGAAGGAAGAGATCAAGATTACCGGATTTTTCGTTGCCATTGGACACAAACCAAATACCGATATTTTCAAAGGTTGGTTAGATATGGATGATACCGGTTACGTGATTACCGAAAATAAGTCTACCAGGACAAATATCCCGGGCGTTTTCGCCTCAGGAGATGTTCAGGATAAAATATATCGCCAGGCTGTTACCGCAGCCGGTACAGGTTGTATGGCCGCTCTGGATGCCGAGCGTTACCTTGCAGAGATTGAAACCGAAGAAGATATAGAAAGACCACAAACAAGACCGGAAACAGTATAGGTCTGGTAAGCATATAAATAAAAAAAGTCCCGCCTTGGCGGGACTTTTTTTGTGATCCTGTTTAAGGCGTAGAATTTCTGGATATTAGCTATCGGTCTTTACCTTTACTTCACCATTATCTACTTTTATTTTAGATTCGCTACCATCAGCTCTGTCTATCTTTTCCTTGTATTCCCCATCATCTTTTTTGATCTTGACTTCGGTACCTTCTGGAGTTTCGATCTTGATCTTATCGCCCCCATCTTTAATTTTCACCTTGTTGTCTGGATCATCCATCATACGCTCCACTTCAGTCTTTTCCTGATTGTCTTCATCTGTAGTTCTACAGGATACGAATCCAAGGCTTACTGCAAGAAGAATAAGGCTGCTTTTAATTAAATATTTCATATCTGTTTATAGTTTAAAAACCAGGTAAAACTATATCATCGCAGGCTTTATTCAATTTTATTTTTGAAAACTTTGGCAAAGATAATTTATTGAAAAAGACCTTTGCTAAACTGCTTTTTAGAGATCACGGCTTCATCTTTGAATTCTATAAGATTCACCTGAGGCTCGTTATATACCTTTATCTCACTTTTACCGTTAGCTCTCACGTTAAGGGTGTCTGTAGCATTGATCTTGATCTCTGAATTTCTCTGGGCTAGAAGTTCTGCCGTTACACTGGTTAGCTTCTCTCCATCAAAACTGGAAGATTGATCTGCTCTTATTTTAAATCGCTGGATATCCCCCTCTATTCTGGCAGCCGCTTTCTCATAAATATCCACATTAAAATCTGGCGCGTTTACCAGAGCTTTAAGATCTGAAGATTGATTCAGTTGGAAATCGACCATGGCGGCAGTTAGATTAAGTTCAGATTTTGCATCATCGTTCTGTATAAGCCTGAAGTCTTTAGCTCTAATGGTTAAAAAGGCTTTGGCATCTTTTCTTGTTTCCAGCTTAAAATTA
>JBFIMP010000069.1:0-11193 GCA_041611635.1 Christiangramia sp. | reverse complement strand
TTTAAATAAAATGGTTTTTGTGCAGGATTTCCTGGCAAGTGCCTATTCCCTTAGTGCAATAAGCCTTTCTGCATTATTATTGATCCCGCTTTGGAAAGCCATAAAGGAACAACACAGTTTGCTTACCAGGTTTTATGCCGGAATGCAAATATTACTGGTGTTGTTCGCCGCAGTACATACTCATTTCCCTAATTTAATCATCACCACTACCGGAGAGGTAAATATGATGGATGAGACAGCTCCAGATTCTGTTATCAGGATACTTGGTTATTCGCTTATCATTGGAGGGGCGGTAATTTTACCTGGCTTATTCCACCTGATGAAATCATTCAATATGATCAGGCTGCCTTCCCAGATTCCTAAAAAAGAAGAGGAATGATTGCAAAAAAAACCTAAAAACTACCTTCATGCTTTGCCATGGTAGCTTTTTTGGCTAATTTCAACCACGAAATCTAATTAAAATAATGCATATGAAATCTTCAATTCTAAAAGGACTATTTTTCAGTACTATTCTGCTTTTCATCGCCTGTGGTGAAAGTACAGATGTTGTGGAATCTGGAACTTATCAGGGAACTGTTAAAGAAGTAGAGGCAGATAAATCTGAGATCTACGTCTCTACAGATGATAACAAAACCCTTGAGCTGTATTTTACAGAAACAACAAGCCTTACCAGAAATGGTAGCGAGGTGGACTTTTCTGAGCTTGAAGAAGGCCAGAAAGTAGAAGTGGAAGTAGAAAAAAACGGTAAAAGATTAGATCCAATTTCAGTTAAAATAATGGAATAATAATGGATCAATTACCAGATTTTTGGCGGACAGAGGTGTTTCATCCTCTGTCCGTTCATTTTCCGATCGTTTTATTATTAATGGCGACGCTTTTTAAATCGATCGGCCTTTGGTCTTCAAGGATAACCTGGGACCAGGGAGGTAGATTTTTACTGATCCTGGGAGTATTGGGTGTCTGGATTTCTATCTATACAGGTGATCTTGCCGATGGCATTGTTTCCAGGCAGTTGTGTGATCCTACCGTGCTAAAGGAACATGAGAATTTTGCCTATACCACGGCCTGGATATTTACCGCTGCTCTGGCTATGGATATTGTAATGAGATTCATCGACCTTATTAAAACAAGGATCGTTTCCATCATTCTGGTAATCTCGATGATCGCAGGCTCTGGCTGCCTGGCCTATGTGGGGCATCTGGGAGCAGAACTTGTCTATCAGCAGGCAGCTGGAATTTATATCCCTTCAGAAGATTGCTCAGAGTTCAATTGATCTCTCTTCTATTTAATTGTACCCTTGCAACATATTCCATAGGAATGGCCTTTAAAATTATTTTTTTATTACCTGCCAGCATAAGTTAAACCTTTTCATAGGGCTATAAATGCTGAAAAATTCTATTTTTAGGATCATAACTAAATAGGATTTTGACGAAATTTAAGGATAAAACACTGCTTATTACTGGTGGTGCCTCTGGTATTGGTTACCTCATGGCGCAGCTCTCAATTGAAAAAGGAGCTTCAAATATTATTATTTTAGATATTGATGAAGAGGCCTTACGTAAAACTGAAGAAGATCTTGCTTCGCCCACCTGCAAAATTCTTGCTTTAAGGATAGATATCACCAGCGAGCAGGAAATAAACTCTGCTGTTTCAGAAATAGATTCGGCCGGCCTAGAAGTGGATATCCTGATAAATAATGCCGGGGTGGTCACCGGTAAAAATTTTACAGATCATAGCTTTAAGGAAATAGACAGGAATATGACCGTGAACGCAATCGCACCTATGAAGCTCACTTCAGCATTAATGCCGGGGATGATCAAAAGAAAAAGCGGACATATCATTAATATTTCCTCTGCGGCCAGTATGTTATCCAACCCGAAAATGTCTGTTTATTGCGCCAGTAAATGGGCTATGACGGGGTGGTCAGATTCATTGCGTATCGAAATGGAAAAAGGGAATACCGGTATACATGTGCTTACGGTAACCCCTTATTATATAGCTACAGGGATGTTCGAAGGAGTGAAATCTCCGGTAGTTCCTATCCTGAAACCCAGAAATGTCGCAGGAAAGATCATAAAAGCCATCGAGAAAAATAAAATAATTCTAAGAACACCCTGGATTATATACGCCTTACCGTTGGTAAAGGGATTACTGCCCATGCGTATGCTGGATGTGGTGATAGGGAAGTTGTTTGGAATATATAAAACTATGGATGAATTTAAAGGAAGGAATAATGACAAAAGCTGAACTATCACAACTACTTAGAAAGCAGAAAAGAGCCTTTAAAAATGCTCCTCCATCCCTGGAAACCAGGATGGAGAGTCTCAAGATGCTTTCAGATATTGTGGAAGAGAATAAGGACAGGCTTATTGAGGCTGTGTATAAAGATTTTGGGCTTCGGGCGAGGGAGGAAACTCTTTTCCTTGAAATATTTCCCCTGCAGGAAGAGATTCGCCATGCGATGAAGAATCTTAGGAGCTGGACCAAAAAAAGATCGGTCCCTGGTTCCTGGTTTCTCTTGCCCAGTTCAGCCTATTTTCAATATCAACCCCTGGGAGCAGTAGGTATTATGGGCGCCTGGAATTACCAGGTACTTCTTAGCTTAAGCCCTTTGGTAGATGCTATAGCAGCAGGGAATCATGCAATTTTGAAACCTTCAGAGATCGCCCCGGCCTCGGCCGAGGTGATTAAAGAGATCATCAATTCAAACTTCCCCAAAGAATATATTCATTGCGTTACCGGTGATGCCGAACTGGCAAAGGATTTTTCTTCCCTGGAATTCGATCACCTTTTCTTTACCGGTTCTACCCGGGTTGGGAAATTGATCATGGCCGCCGCAGCACCTAATTTAACCCCGGTCACCCTGGAATTGGGAGGAAAATCGCCTGCCATCATACATAGTTCCTATTCAGTAAAGCTAGCTGCTAAACGTATTATGGCCGGTAAGCTTTTTAATTGCGGGCAAACCTGTGTGGCACCAGATTATGTCATCATGCCTTCTGATCTGAATGCTGAATTCGAGACCCAGGCAAAAGCCATGGTCGAAAAATTTTACCCAGATATAACGAAGAACGAGCAATACAGCCAGATCATTAACGATGAGCATTTTGATCGCTTGGAAGATCTATTAAAGGATGCTCAAGAGCAAGGCGCGAAGATCGTGGAGCTATCTCCACAAAAATCTTCGAAAGGAACTAAGCTCATGACACCAAAGCTCGTTTTCAACGTGACAGAGAATATGCAGATCATGCAGGAAGAGATCTTTGGGCCTATCCTGCCAATATTGAATTTGGATAGTATGGAAGAAGCAGTTTCATACGTTAATGAAAATCCTAAACCTCTGGCGCTTTATTATTTCGACGATAAAAGGAAAAGGATTAATTGGCTGCTCAAACATACCTTGTCTGGAGGGGTTCTTATTAATGATACGGTATATCACCTGGCACAACATAATCTGCCTTTTGGCGGAGTAGGAGCCAGCGGAATGGGGCATTACCATGGATTTGATGGCTTTAAGACCTTCTCAAAAAAACGCCCCGTAATGTATCAAAGAAGCTTTGCAGCTTCAGATTTTCTGCATCCGCCATTTACAGAAGCTAAAAAGAAGCTTATAAAATTTATGGGCAGCATTACTAAAGTTTGATCTATGATCTTCAATATGAGAGAATTTAATTCTTCATTGTCTAAATTTGAAAAAACAGCAAGCAAAGTTTATGTCCCCTAAAGAAAAGATCATCAATGGTTTTAAACATGTCGCCTATCAAGGCGAAAATTTATCTGCACAGGAAACCATGCAGAGATCTGTAGATTATTACCAGGAATTGGATAAACGAAGGTCTGTTCGGCATTTTTCAGATAAGAAGGTGCCGGTAGCGGTCATCGAGAATATAATCAGAACGGCGGGAACTGCACCATCTGGAGCCCACAAGCAACCCTGGAAATTCTGTGCCGTATCCAGTTCAGAATTAAAATCCAGCATCAGGGAAGCTGCAGAAAAGGAGGAACAGGAAAATTATAATAACAGGATGAGTGAACGCTGGTTAAAGGATCTTGCTCCTTTGGGGACAGATACCAACAAAGAGTTTCTGGAGACCGCTCCCTGGCTCCTAGTGGTTTTTAAAGAAGTTTATGAGTTAGGTGAACATGGCGAAAAGCAAAATAACTATTATGTGAATGAATCTGTGGGTATCGCCTGTGGTATGCTGATCTCGGCAATACATAATGCCGGTTTGGTGACGCTCACCCATACTCCAAGCCCTATGAATTTTTTGGCAGACCTTTTAGAACGACCTAAGAATGAAAGAGCCTTTCTATTGTTACCTGTTGGATATGCTGCTAAGAATGCTTTTGTACCCGATATCCAAAGAAAACCCCTGGAAGAGATAAGTGTTTTTTATAATAAACAACGCCAGTCCCAGTAGGGTGAGACCGGCGATAAAATCATCATGAAAACTTTGCATTAGGGCAAAAAATTCTAAACCTTCTTTAATGGGGCGCAAGATAAAATTTAAACAAAAAAGAGTTTGTAACATTTGTTACATATTCACTCATAAAATACTGAATGTCAAAGCTTATAATCAGGAGAAATTCGGAGTGGGCCAATAAAATGAGGTCTTTTGATCTTTATTTGAATGGAAGAAAATTTGCTGAAATAAAAGACAGGCAGGTTTTATCTTATAATATACCCGATGGTAAATATCAGTTGATCGCCAGAATTGATTGGTGCGGCAGTATGCCGATTACTTTTGAGATAAAGCCAGGGGAAGAAAAAAGAATCGAGATAAGGGGATTCATATTTTCTAAATATCTTCTTCCCATAGCGATTTTCACCGGTCTTCTATATTTCGGGATCTATTTGAAATTCGAAATCAATAGTTTGTTCCTGGCTACGGCCATGATGTTCCTTTTTGGTTATATCTTCTATTTTATGAGCTTTGGCCGTAACCAGTATCTTAGGCTTATAGAAAAATAAACTCCTTAATTCCATGAAAGCATTTCCTCTTATTCATCATTCGAGCTTTCTTTTACCTGTTCTTGCTTAATAGTTTCTGCTAGAACTGTACACACGATCTTTTAAGTGAAAGAAATTGAAGAGGGAAAACACCAGGAGCTACATTATGTTTTTTCCGCGATCTCAAGGTGATACAGCCAGTCTTAATTTTCCTTATACCTGTATCATGGTCTGGCGAAAGGTCATGTAGAAATACATAATTTATGCTTTATCCTGGAGCTCGTTTATTCTGAATGATTTATAGAGTTTTGTTACTGGCACGTTCAACGCGACCAACATTGGCAGAAAGGATATCATCTGCCTTTTTCCTTATAATGATGAAAATAGCCAAAGCGCTTTTTACTAAAATCAAACCATACTTTAGTCATGTAGGGTTATACCCTGGATTTGCTTTCCAGGCTACCTCCGGCCTTTGTTCAGCTTACTTATTTTACATTTCTATCGAACTATTCCGGATTGCAAACCAACCAGGACCTGGTTTTTCGGTTAAAATTCTTTATTTCTGACTATTATTTTTAGGTAGCTTAAAGTTAATAGAATTGGCAGGGTAATAGATTTCATTTAAAGCATTCTAATCTAGAAGGTTTTCATGTGTTAATGCTTTTGTAAATAACTGTAACAAAAGTTACTTCCTTAACCTTTCTATATTTATATTTTTGTGCCAGAATAAAAAGATTGGAAAAGTATATAGACATAATTCTGAATTCCTTTACCGGATATTTCAATTACCTGGTGAATGAAATAACCCATCCTGCCTGGAATAGTTATTTCTACTGGCTAATAGGTCTTTCGCTTTTAGTATGGTGCTTAGAGATATTAATTCCATGGCGAAGAGATCAAAAGGTCTTTAGAAAAGGTTTCTGGCTGGACAGCTTTTATATACTTTTTAATTTTTTCCTGTTTTCGCTTATAGGTTATAATGCCCTTAGCAACGTAGGAGTAGAATTGTTCAATGATTTCCTGGGGCTTTTCGGCATTGAAAATATCGTGGCCATAGAATTGGGGAATTTACCCGGCTGGAGCCAGTTGATCATTATGTTTGTGATCGCCGATTTTATCCAGTGGAATGTACACCGGCAATTACACCAGAGACCCTGGTTGTGGGAATTTCATAAAATTCATCACAGTGTGAAAGAAATGGGATTTGCCGCGCAGTTCAGGTTTCATTTCATGGAAACCATCATATACAAAACGGTACAGTATGTTCCCATTGCCATGATTGGTTTCGGCATCAGGGAATTCTTCGTAGTGCATATGTTCGCGGTATTCATAGGTCACCTTAACCACGCGAACCTGGGGTGGAACTATGGCCCTTTGGGTTATATTTTCAATAACCCGAAAATGCATATCTGGCATCATTCCAAAGAATTACCAGAAGACAGACCTTACGGAATGAATTATGGCCTTAGCCTGAGTATATGGGATTATATCTTTGGTACGGCGTATGTTCCTGAAAGCGGAAAGAAAATAGAACTTGGTTTCAGTGGAGATGAAGATTTTCCGGAAGATTTTGGGCATCAGACGCTGTTTCCATTCAAGAGAAATAAAGTAACAACCAAACAATAATCAAAAACGAATAAAATGATCATAAAACAATTCAAAGATGATCCTTTAGCGCATTTTTCATACGCTATTGTGAGCAACGGTGAAATGGCTCTTGTAGACCCTTCCAGGAATCCTATGGAATATTACAGGTATGCAGAGGAGCAGAATGCCAAAATTGTAGCGGTTTTTGAGACACATCCTCACGCAGATTTTGTGAGTAGCCATATGCAAATACATGAACAAACCGCTGCGACTATTTACGTAAGTGAATTACTGGGAGCAGATTATCCTCATAAAACCTTTGATGATGGTGATACCCTAAAGATGGGAGATACCACCTTTAGTGCTATCAATACGCCAGGACACTCTCCAGACAGTATCACTATTGTAGCTAAAGAAGGTGATAAAACGGCTCTTTTCACCGGGGACACTCTTTTTATAGGTAATGTTGGAAGACCAGACCTAAGAGAGAAAGCAGGAAATATGAAAGCCAAGCGGGTGGATCTTGCCAAGCAGATGTATAATACCATTAAGAACAAGTTCAATGATCTTCCAGATGATGCCCTGGTATATCCGGCACATGGCGCAGGCTCTTTATGCGGAAAGAATATGAGCGATGCTTCTTCCAGTACTTTAGGGAATGAACGCCAGGGAAACTGGGCTTTTAAAGAACAGACCGAAGATGAATTCGTTGAAGAGATCCTGAAAGATCAGCCATTTATTCCGCATTATTTTGGTTTCAATGTAGATGTGAATAAAACCGGGCCTGAAAACGTTCAGCGCACCAAATGGGCTAACAAGCTGAAATTATATGTTGATGAGGTAGAAGACGGAATCAGTATTGTAGATACCAGAAGCGGAGAAGCTTTCAAAAAAGCACATCTTCATGGTAGTATCAATATCATGGCACGTTCAGAAAAGGATAAATATGAGACCTGGCTGGGTGCGATCATAAAGCCTGAAGAAGAATTTTACCTGGTGATACAGAGTATCAATGACCTTGAGGAAATGCTGGAAAGAACTGCAAAGATCGGTTACGAAAAGCAGGTGAAAGCGGTAATAACTTTAAGTGATAAAGTTTCTGAAAAATCAGATCAGCTGGATCTTGAAGATTTCAAGAATAATAAGGATAACTACACTATTGTAGATATCAGGAATAACAGTGAGGTGGCTGAAGGTAAGATCTTCGAAGATGCGATCGCAGTGCCGCTTAATGAACTTAGAGAGAATACCACCGAGATCCCATCGCATAAGCCGGTGGTGGTTCATTGTGCAGGTGGATACAGGTCTGCAGCCGGAAGCAGTATTCTCGATGTAAGATTTGAAAATACTAAGGTCTATGATCTTAGCGATGCGATCAATGATTTCAAATAGTCAGGTCGACAAACCATTGCATTAACCCGGGATGTTCTCCCGGGTTTTTTTATGTCTTCGCGATTGCAGTAAAGCCATCTTAGTTTTACATGGAATTTCGTCATGCTGAACTCGTTTCAGCATCTCAGCTTAATAGACCCTGAAACAAGTTCAGGGTGACGCAGGCATTCATATTAATTGTCTTCGCGAGTGTAACGAAGCGATCTCATCTTGCTTTGTTGAAACCATATGTGAGAATGCTTCGGTCGCTGCTCTCCCTCGCAGAGACGTGTTGATTGTCATTCTAAACCCGATTCTTTTACAGAAGCGATATTACGTAAAATGGAATTTCGTCATGCTGAACTTGTTTCAGCATCTCAAGCGAAGGACGCTGAAAACAATTCGATTTATCGCTGGATCACATATTTCTGAAAAATCCTAATCAGAAGCTCACTTTATACCAACACATTAATGAAAAAACCATAATATTTCGCAATATTTTGAGATTTCTGCAACACTTTGAGATCCTTTATTTTTCTATATTTACGCTCCAAGGTCAAAAAATAACAATACATAAACCTCTTTATGGATAAGAATTACAAGGTTAAGGTGAACGATTCTATGGAATTTGATTTTTCCGAAGAAGAGATCAGAGCACTGGATACCCAAAGAACTTCAGAGAGAAATTATCATCTTTTAAGAGATAACCGCTCTTTCACCGCAGAGATCTTCAAACCAGATTTTTTAAACAGGACTTACGAGATAAAGATCAACTCGAATATCTATTCGGTCAGGATCAATAATGATCTGGACCAGCTAATAGATGAAATGGGGCTTTCTTTAGGAAGCTCACAACAGGTTAATGATATCAAGGCTCCAATGCCGGGTCTTATCCTGGAAGTGAACGTTAATGAAGGCGATGAGGTGAAAGAAGGAGATTACCTTCTGGTACTTGAGGCCATGAAAATGGAAAATACGCTAACGGCTCCCAGAGACGGAGTGGTGAAATCTGTTACCGTAAGCAAGGGTGATACGGTAGAGAAGAACCAGTTGCTTATCGAAATGGAGTAACCTATACAACAAAATCAAAATTACTTAATTAATGAGAAGTCACCTCGAGCAGAGTCGAGAGGTCTTATTAAAAAAAGAATATGAAGAAAATATTAGTAGCCAACAGGGGAGAGATCGCTTTAAGGGTGATGAAGACCATAAAGCGAATGGGAATCGATACCGTAGCGGTTTATTCTACGGCAGACAGGAATGCGCCCCATGTAAAATTTGCAGATGAAGCTGTTTGCATCGGTGAGGCACCATCCAGTGAATCTTATCTTAAAGGCGATAAAATTATAGAAGTAGCTAAACAACTTAATGTTGATGGAATTCACCCTGGATATGGTTTCCTGAGTGAAAATGCCAGCTTTGCAGAATCGGTTGAGAAAAATGGCATTACCTGGATAGGTCCGGGATCAAAGGCCATCAAGATCATGGGAAGTAAACTTGCGGCGAAAGATGCGGTGAAAAAATATGATATCCCCATGGTTCCCGGCATCGATGAAGCGATCACCGATACCGAAAAAGCAAAGAAAATAGCGAAAGATATTGGATTTCCTATCCTTATCAAGGCCTCTGCCGGCGGTGGAGGAAAGGGAATGCGTGTCGTAGAAAGAGAGAAAGACCTGGAAGACCAGATGAAACGTGCGATCTCAGAAGCAGAATCTGCCTTTGGTGATGGTTCTGTTTTTATAGAAAAGTATGTGTCCTCACCACGCCATATCGAGATCCAGGTGCTGGCCGATACTCAGGGTAATTACCTGCATTTATTCGAAAGAGAATGTAGTATACAGCGTAGACACCAGAAGGTAGTGGAAGAAGCCCCTTCGGTGGTGCTGGATGATGCCCTGAGAAAAGAAATGGGGGAAGCAGCTGTTAAAGTAGCCAAGGCATGTGACTACGTAGGAGCAGGGACGGTAGAATTTCTTTTCGACGAAAACAGGAATTTCTATTTCCTGGAAATGAACACCAGGCTTCAGGTAGAACATCCGGTGACAGAATATATTACCGGGATAGACCTTGTAGAACAACAGATTCTGGTTGCCAGAGGTGAGAAAATTCAGTTTTCCCAGGATGATCTTAAAATCAAAGGTCATGCCATGGAGCTTAGGGTATATGCTGAAGATCCGCTGGAAGATTTTATGCCAAGCACGGGAACCCTGGAAAAATATCAGGTCCCGGTAGGTGAGGGCATCAGGCTCGATAATGGTTTCGAAGAAGGAATGGAAGTTCCTATTTATTACGATCCAATGCTGGCCAAACTTATCACCTATGGTAAGACGAGGGAAGAAGCCATACAAATGATGATCAAGGCCATAGATCACTATATTGTGGAAGGAGTAAGTACTACTTTGCCTTTCGGGAAATTCGTTTTCCAGCATGATGCCTTTAGAAGCGGGAATTTCGATACGCACTTTGTCAAGAAATATTACTCTCCTGAAGCTTTAAAAGAAGAGACAGAAGAAGAAGCGAAACTTGCAGCATTAATGGCCTTGAAGCAATATTTAATCGATAAGGAGCAACTAAGATTACCACACAACTAAAATTGAGAATCCAGAGATGAGTCAGAACCTCGATAAATTAAAAGATAAGATCGCTGAAGCCCATAAAGGTGGAGGTGATAAAAGAATTGCCAAACAACACGAAAAGAAGAAATTAACCGCTCGGGAGCGGGTGAATTACCTTTTAGATGAAAATTCTTTTGAAGAAATAGGGATTTTAGTAACCCATCGTACTACCGATTTCGGGATGGACAAACAAAAGTTCTATGGTGACGGAGTGGTTACCGGATACGGAACCATTCATGGCCGCCTGGTTTATGTTTTTGCACAGGACTTTACGGTTTTTGGAGGTTCCCTATCAGAAACCCATGCCGAAAAGATCTGCAAGATCATGGATATGGCTGTTAAGGTTGGAGCCCCTATTATAGGATTAAATGATTCCGGTGGTGCCCGAATCCAGGAAGGTGTAAAATCCCTGGGTGGTTATGCAGATATTTTCCATCGTAATGTCAAGGCCTCGGGAGTGGTTCCGCAGATATCTGCGATCATGGGACCCTGTGCCGGGGGAGCGGTTTATTCTCCTGCAATGACAGATTTTACTTTGATGGTAGAGGATACTTCATATATGTTCGTGACCGGTCCAAATGTGGTAAAGACAGTGACCAATGAAGAGGTGACTTCAGAAGAGCTTGGAGGTGCAAGTACACATTCAACAAAATCTGGGGTTACCCA